>NZ_DFMT01000029.1:62930-63416 GCF_002376385.1 Algoriphagus sp. UBA3586
GAAAAACCACTAAACCTACCCACTCGTAATAGCCCTGAAGGGGCGGGATAAAGAAAAAAATTCAGAGATGAATTTTAGATGATCCAAAAAATAAAATAGCAAAACAATCATTCAATAAAAATGTGTGATAATTAGTTAAACAAATAGCGCTTAGACAAGTAATCACGCTCCTTTGGAGCTGGATTATTTAGATTCTAATATTTACAATTACTAAGTAATTACGCTCCTTCGGAGCTATTTAATTTATACCCATCCTATAGGCATAGAAAAATAATTGAGGTCCGAAGGACCGAGATTCCTTAGGAGAAAAATCATCATTCCAAACCTTACGAAGTAGCCCTGAAGGGGCGGGATAATGAAAAAAATGAGCGTTTATATTAAATATTAAGCAGAAGCCAAGAAAACCAATATTTCAAAGCCCTACTTTAAAACGATAATATTTGGCGTTTCTAAATTGGCCTAACCAGAAAATCTCGCTCCTTTGGA
>NZ_DFMT01000029.1:63686-72029 GCF_002376385.1 Algoriphagus sp. UBA3586
GAAAAACCACTAAACCTACCCACCCGTAATAGCCCTGAAGGGGCGGGATAAAGAAAAAAATCAGAGATGAATTTTAGATGATCCAAAAATAAAATAGCAAAACAATCATTCAATAAAAATGTGTAATAATTAGCTAAACAAATAGCGCTTAGACAAGTAATCACGCTCCTTTAGAGCTGGATTATTTAGATTCTAATATTTACAATTACTAAGTAATTACGCTCCTTCGGAGCTAAATAATTAAGGGGTATCCAATAAGCATTGGCAAAAAATTGAGGTCCGAAGGACCGAGATTCCTTAGGAAAAATCACTAAACCTACTCACCCGTAATAGCCCTGAAGGGGCGGGATAATCAAAATAATGGTCGGGTTGATATTGATTGTACCCAAAAAATCAAAATTAATAGACCTCTTTTGACAATTATTAATTATTTTAACTAAATGATATTTTTAACTTTTTCAAATAATGGCAGGAACATTTACCAAACAGATTATCCATGCAATCTTTTCTACAAAAGATCGCCAAAAGTTAATTCTACCTAAATATGAGCTAGAATTATTTTCCTATATAGCGGGGATTTTAAAACAACAAAATTGCGCTCCAATCTCAGTAGGAGGCTACCTCGACCATGTTCACGTTTTATTTCATCTTTCTAGTACTCTTTCTTTGAGTGCAGTTATGGAACATCTAAAAACCCACTCCTCAAAGTTTGCTAAAGGCATGGGACCAGAAATGAAAAATTTCTATTGGCAATTCGGATTTGGGGCTTTTTCTGTCAACCCAAAGGAAACTCAAAAAGTAGTAGAATACATAAGAAATCAAAAAGTACATCATAAGACAAGAACATTTCAAGAAGAATTTATCCGATTTTTAAATTCCTATGAGATTGAATTTGATGAAAAGTACATCTGGAGATAATCACATGATTTTAAAGTGATCAATTAAGGTAATCTTGTCATATTTTTTTGGACTATTTTATCTTACAATTTCAAATTGATATAGAAAATTATCTCGCTCCTTTGGAGCTGTCCCATCAACTTACTTCTATCCACATTCACTAAGTAATCATGCTCCTTCGGAGCTGTTTTATTTTGATTAATCCAATCGATTTAAGAACAAAACCAGGTCCGAAGGACCGAGATTCTTTAGGTAAAACATAATTTCCCAAACCTCACGAAATAGCCCTGAAGGGGCGGAAAATAAAATCACAAATCCTCAAAACCGGGCTTGACCAAATCCCAAAACTCATCTAAGGCGATAATTCTGGGTTTGAGAAAAGAAATGATAGCTGGCCAATCCTTCTCCTCCATCACATTCACTCCTTTTTTTACCATCTCAATTTTTGATATGACTTGACCCACTTCATTTTCAACATGGAGCTTCCAATCCCACTTTTCTTGGGTACAGGATTCTAGAATTTTCCGGAGTTGGGTAAACTGCTCAAATATTAACTCTTGAAACTCCTCGTCAGCATGGGTTATTTCTATTCCCACAGAGGCAAATCCCCTTTCGGCCTTCATCCGAAAATAAATATCCTTAATCCCCGTCTTATAATTTGGCCAATTGACCCTCCTTCCCTGTGCATTGGGAACAGGCTTCATATATTGCCCAAAGGCTATCCAAAAATCCTTACGGATTCGGGAAGTCTCGGCTTTGGAATACATAGTTAATCTTGGTAATCTTCAGGATATTGAATTTGTACGGCAGAATATTTTACCAATCCGCCTAATGCAGGACCATGTTTTTTAAGAGTTAGTCGAATTTGTGTTGTACTGGGATAAGCTCGCAATATATCTGTCACAATCATATGCCCCAGATGCTCCAAAAGCTTCACTTTCACATCCATTCTAGCCTTAATGATCTGATACAATTTTGAATAATCTACCGTAGCATTCAAATCATCTTCCAACATTGCTTTTTTGAAATTAGTCTCTAATTCCAAATCCAAGGTAAAGCGGTTTCCTAAAATAGATTCTTCAGGATAGGCTCCGTGATAGGCATGAAACTCAATTCCTTCGAGTGCAACTTTTCCCATTAGTCAAATTGATCAAAAAATGAACCCGATTGTTTTTTTGGATCTTCCGGCTCATTTTCTTCCCTTACTTCTTGAGCCTTGATTTCTTCTTTGACAGGTTCTTCTTCTTGAATTTCTTCCTCCTGATCTACCACTTCTTCTACTTCCTCTTCCCTCTCTTCATTTTCTACTTCAACTTCCTCATCAGCCTCCACTACATCCGGAGCACTATCATGCATTTCCAAATCGATAGCTTCCTCTACAGTTTCCATTTCTTCCAATGGATCTTCTTCTACAGATTCAGGCACATATTCATCCTGTGGCTGTTGTGGCTCAGGAGCTTGCGCGGCAAGATTGGCTAAATTTCCAAAAGTAAATGTATGTGACCTGCTGAGTTCATCAATGGCACGTTGGTGTGCTTTTGCATCGATTCTAGAATAATGAGCTTCTGCCAAATCCAATTGATTCAGGGTGTCTTGCGAAATTCGCTTTAAGCTTTTTACCAAAGCCTCCCTTTGCTCTGCCAAGCCTTCGTAGGACCTTACTAATCCCTGCATGCTTTCACGAAGCTCAATGATTGTTTCTTTTGCTTTTGCTTCTGCAGCTCCAATAATGGTAGCAGCATTTTCCTCTGCCTTTTTCTTTGCCTCCTCCATCATTTGATTGACATGGGCTGTGGCGTTTTTCGCAGTATGATTTGCTTCGGCAATAATCTGATCGGCAGCTTCATTGGCCTCTTCAATGATACTTGCCCCGGTATCCTCCGCAGTTTTCAATGTTCTAAAAAGTGAATCCTCCACATCCTTCAGTCTTTTGGCCTCTGCCTCCACCTGTTGCAGTTTAGATTTCAATTCCAGGTTTTCCTGATTGAGCTGTTCTACGACTTGACTGACCTCATCCAAAAACGCGGTAACTTCTTTTTTTTCAAAACCCCTGAAGGAAGTTTCAAATGATTGCGAACGAATAGCTGCGGGAGTGATTTTCATGTATGTTGTGGTTCTATATTCCAAATTGAAATGCTTCTGTCATCAGAAACGGAAATGACTTCTTGAGTATAACTACTCCAAACTACCTTATTGATACTGGTGCCATGACCTGCGTTTCGAGCCTTATCTATGACTTTGAGCAGTTTTCTTTCTTCAGTATCCCAAACTTTGATGGACTTGTCCATGGAGCAGGTAACCAGCATGGATCCATCTTCTTTAAATGAAAGATAATTGATTGCATACATATGCGCTACAATATCTTCAGATAATGCATAAGGATCTACACTCCAAAATTTCAAATGTGCATCCCTTGCACCACTTACCAGAATTTTTTCATCAGGAGAGTATCGCAAAGCAAACACCGAGTTGGCATGCCCTGTTAAATTACCAATTGGTTGATATTCATTAGCCAAATCCAAAATCTTAATACTATGGTCAGACAATCCAATCGCCAAATGTCTTTTTCCTAGGGCAATATCCATTACCCGAATACTTTTCGAGGATAGCTTAATATGCTTTTTAATGCTTTTTGAAGGGATATCAACAACGATTAAGACTCCATCTCCTGTTCCTACAAAAACCTCATCTCCTAAAACCTGAATATCAAAGATTGCTTGATCTGTCAATCGGATCGACCAAAGCTCTTTATTCTCTTGGAGATCAATCAAATGAATTCCTTCAAAATTATGCCCAATTACCAAATAGTTTCGCTGCTTGTCTACTGCCAAAGAATAGACAGAGTTGGGGAGCTTAGCAATTAATTTTCCGTCCTTTGGATTATCTAAATCCCACTCCACTACCATTCCATCTCCGGCACCTGTATAAAAAAAGCGAGGATCCGAGCCTTCAGCCAATGCGTATATACAATCATTATGGCCAGTTAGCGTGTGCGATTTAATTACTTGAATTTTTGACATATATTGCCTTATGCTTAGATTAGCCCTACAGGCCTATGCAAACAAAAATAGAAAAAATTGATAGTTCCTCTGCCTTAGCCATCAAGATAATTGATGACTACTCTGAGGAAGAACTGCACTTTCTCAGTTTTAGAGAGAAACTTGCCCTAGCAAATATCTCACATCCAGAGAAAAAAAGGGAGTGGTCTACAGCGAGAGTAGCGATCAAAGATGCTTTGGATTCCCTTTCTGTCCCCTATCCCGGATTTTTTAAAGACGAGCACGGAAAATCCCAATCTATGAATGGCACCGGATATGTTTCTCTTAGTCATACTCAAGGCTATGCCGGGGCTATTTTCCATAGAGAATACCCCGTGGGAATGGATATGGATTTTGTGAGAGAGAAAATCTTACGAATCGGAAAAAGATTTTTAGATCCAGATGAACTGGATTTTCTGGAGAATGATCCGGTTCATTTCACGCTTGCTTGGTCTGCTAAAGAATCAATCTTCAAGTGCCAAGGGAAAAAGGGAGTTTCTTTCAGAGACAATATTTTACTTGAGCCTTTTGAAAAAGGAAGTACTGTGATTAAAGGAAAAATAAGAGGAACAGATTACGCGGATCATCATTATCAGGTTCAAGCACAGGTACTTGGAGACGTGATTCTCACCTACACCATTTGGTAATATGAAATGCCCATGAGGAAAAATCTCACACAGTGGGATAATTCTTTTGGGCATTCCTCCCGATAGTTATCAGGATGACCTCTAAAAACAAATTATAAACAGATGAAAAAAATAATAGCTGTATCTATTCTTTGCTGCTTATTCCATTTCAATAGCTTTTCCCAAACTTTTCAATCCATAGAAAGGATAGATGCAGTAACCGGAAAAAGTACAGATTTAAAAAGCTTGATCAGTGGCAAAGCGATGGTGTTAATTTTTCACAGCCTGGGATGCCCTTATTCTAAAATGTATGAAAAACGATTGATTGCATTGAGGAATAGCTACTCTAATAAAGGGATTCGATTTGTACTGATCAATCCTGAATCAGAAGTGGATCCTGAAAGTCAAAAAGTTTTGAAATCATATATTGATGACTCCGGGCTCAATATGAACTATCTGATTGATGAGGAACAGGTTTTGGTTAAACAATTGAATATTACTAAAATTCCTGAAGCATTAATAATTCTGAATACTGAGTCAGGGTTAAACGTGGTTTACAGAGGAGCTATCGACAACAATCCCCAAGCTGAATCAGCCGTTTCGGAAAGGGTTTTGGAAAGAGCAATCAATCAAGTGCTGAGAAATGAAGAACCAAGTCCTGCTACTGTAAGGGCAACTGGCTGTAATATGAAGAGCTTCTAGGGTTCTAGAATTGCCAACATTTCCTTGATTTCATCCACTTTTTCAGCTTCCCCAAGTTTATCGAAAGAATTTCCCAAATTCCTCAAGCTTCTCATAATGATCTGAAGATTATCGGTGGGCTCAAAGTATTCTTCTTTAGGCTCAATTTTCAGATGATTTAGGTAATTGTGGATGTCTTTCCTGCTAAAGACCAAGCCTTTATTAAAGGCATTGACATAAAAAGTCAACTCATCTGTTTTGTAAGTCAGTACAAATAAATTTGGCAGATTGACTCCATAGATCGGGAGTCCCAGTTTTTTAGCCACCAACATGTAAATAGCACATAAGGAAATCGGATTTCCCTTTTTGGTGTCCAAAACAGTGGATAGCATACTATTACCGGGAGAGTGGAAATTTTTTGTATTTGCCCCGAATCTCAGAGTATTGAAAAGCACATTATTGATGATCCGGATTTGATCATAGGGTTCCAAATCATTTCTAAAGGCAGTCCATACATCAAAATAGATCTGATGCATTTCTGCATTTAGCTTTTCAAATTCCAGGTCGGGATATTGGTAGGTATTAATAATCCAAAGCCCTGTTAACAAGTCCTGATCCTCGGAATTTTTCCATTCCTCCAGTCTTCTTTTCACCAAAGAAAACTGGAGGTCATGGACTAGAATTTCAATCTCTTTTTGGATCTCCGGATTAAAACTGTTTTCCCACTTTTTTTCCAGGTAGGGAATGATTTCCGTTCCCAAGGATATAATACGTTCCCTTACATGATTTTTGACTTCAAGGTCTGTGTCGTCAAGCAAGGAAACTAAGGCGTTTAATTCAGAGTCTGACAATTCACTCATAAATGAAAATAATCAATTAATCTTTAGGTTTGAATAACACCCACATTAAATCTTTCCGAAATAGGATTGTGATTAGCTGCCTTAATTCCCATGGATATCACCTTTCTGGTTTCTCGGGGATCTATCACCCCATCAACCCACAATCGGGCGGCAGCATAATACGGACTCAACTCCTCATTATACTTATTGGTGATTTCGTCCAGTAGTTCCTTCTCCTCTTCAGGAGTGATCTCTTCTTTACCTGCTTTTTTCAAAGATGAAACTTTAATCTGAAGCAAGGTTTTGGCTGCAGAAGCACCTGACATTACAGCCATTTGCGCTGTTGGCCAAGAATATATCAATCTAGGATCGTAGGCTTTTCCACACATGGCATAATTGCCCGCTCCGTAAGAATTCCCAAGAACAATGGTGAATTTTGGAACAACCGAATTAGCCATTGCATTCACCATTTTTGCGCCGTCTTTAATGATTCCTCCATGCTCAGCTTTACTACCCACCATAAAGCCGCTGACATCCTGCAGAAAGACCAAAGGAATTTTGCGTTGGTTGCAGTTCATGATGAAGCGGGCAGCTTTATCTGCAGAATCTGAATAGATCACGCCACCCATCTGCATTTCACCTTTTGCAGTTTTTACAATCTTTCTTTGATTGGCTACTATTCCAACAGCCCAGCCATCGATTCGTGCTGTTCCACAAATCAGTGTTTTCCCAAAATCTTTTTTGTACTCGTCAAACTCCCCGCCATCAACAAGGCCTGAAATCACTTCAAGCATATCGTAGGGCTTTACCCTGTCTAATGGAAATTTCTTCAACAGCTCTTCTCCTGAAAAACCGGGGTCTTTGGGTTCTGATCTATCAAAACCTGCATTTTCAGATGCCCCAAGCTTGTCAAAAATATTCTTGATAGCATCCAGACAATCCTGGTCAGAGTCATATTTGTTATCAGTCACCCCTGAAATTTCACAATGGGTGGTCGCTCCTCCAAGAGTCTCATTGTCCACAGACTCACCGATTGCTGCTTTCACCAAGTAAGAGCCGGCCAAGAATATGGAACCTGTCTTATCTACAATCATAGCTTCATCGGACATGATAGGTAAATATGCTCCGCCTGCTACGCAACTACCCATGATAGCTGCCACTTGAACGATACCTAGTGAAGACATTTTTGCATTGTTCCTAAACTGCCGACCAAAGTGCTCTTTATCTGGAAAAATTTCATTTTGCATAGGCAAAAACACACCTGCACTGTCTACCAGATATATGATAGGTAGGCGATTTTCCATGGCAACTTCCTGAGCTCTCAAATTTTTCTTCGCAGTCATAGGAAACCAGGCTCCGGCTTTAACTGTGGCATCATTTGCAACGATCACGCACATTCTACCACGGACATATCCGATTCCTGTGACAACACCTGCCGAGGGACAGCCACCTTCTTCCTCATACATCCCATCAGCTGCAAAAGCCCCTATTTCTAAAAAATCCGATTGCTCATCGATCAGGTAATCGATTCTTTCTCTGGCAGTTAATTTGCCTTTTTCATGCTCTTTGGCAATTCTTTTTGGTCCTCCACCCTGTTTTACAAGTTTGTATTTTTCCTGCAATTCAGTGAGGAGTTGGCCGAAATCTTTTGGTTCAGTTTTACTTGGGGAATTCATTCGTTATTTGGGTTTACTAAATTCAAACTCCAATCTACAAAAGGAAGTTTGGAAAAATCAGAATTCCGGGGGGAGAAATCCAAAAAGATAGTTTCTTTCTACTCTAGTCCGCGATATTATTGGGAGCAATCTCGAGCTCTTATCATGGGATTTGTTATCCGATTAAATCAAATGTTTTCAAAAGCTAAAAATGGTCTAGCGATAATTGAACTTTAGGACACCTTGTTCCATACCTACGGCATGGAAAGGAGTTTCAGAGCCGTTATTCTACCTAGCTAAAATCCCTACGGGATTGAATATTTCTACAATGTTTCTCGGATATCTTGCTGGCACGGTGGTACCGTTTCTTATTGGAGATTCTGCGCCAGCGCTGGGTTGATTATCGTTCGCATTTATATTCCAGGTTTCACCTGGGCCCGCGCGCCTAAGGCGTGGCTACTGAAAAGTTAAAGCCTTAAATCTGAGAAGGATCAATTCCCCATTTTTTAAAGGGGGCAAGGGGGATTTCTCGCTTTGATCACCTATCGTAGGATTTTTAATCCAGTTAAAAAAGACTGTCTTCGTCTTGCTGGCATTGAGTCATCGT
>NZ_DFMT01000029.1:72283-72562 GCF_002376385.1 Algoriphagus sp. UBA3586
CGGCTATTTAATTGTCCGCTCCTACGGAGCTTTTGCTGCGGATATGAATGAATGTATATCTGCCGTAGGCATATCTTGATGATATCTTTTTATCTATTTCACCGCAGGCGTATTTTTAAGCTCCTCGGATCCACGACAGGAGTCGGGAGTAATTCCGAAGTCTTATCGTAGGATTTGTAATCCGAAAAAAACTTTAGGAGTTTGCCATAAAATAGGACATAAACATAATTTATGTCGACTTGCGAACTCAAAAAATCCCTTGGAGGGTTGATAAAGGGT
>NZ_DFMT01000007.1:0-18247 GCF_002376385.1 Algoriphagus sp. UBA3586
ATTAGCTCTGATTTTCTCAAATAATTCTACTTTGCAAACCTAAAGGCCGTGGCTGGGGCTTCGGTCATCGGTCTTCCAATCGGCCAAGCAAAGAAAATAAGGCAACTGGCATGATTGCGGATAATCAGATTAAATATTTCGCCTGATGATAGTACTTCAACGAATAGCTCTTTTTTTGGTGATCATTGTTTTTGGGTCGATTATCTTAAGAGAAGGCTCTTTCATTTTGGTTCCACTGGTATGGGGTGTATTTTTTGCTTTTTCTTTACACCCGATCTCCAGTTGGTTTGAAGAGAAAAAATTTCCCAGAAGCATAGCTATTATCATTAGTATTTTGATGGTTGCTGTGATTGTCACCGGTATTTTTTACGTATTGCTCAATCAGATGGTGGGCTTGATTCGGGATATTCCTGAAATAGGACAAAATCTACAGAATAAAATGAGTCTTTACCTGGATGAGCTCAATGTAATTCTGGGAAATGAAATACTTGATCCTGGCAATAGGCCCGAGGTATGGTCTTTTTTGACTCCAGAAAATTTCAATACTACACTGTTTAATACTGGGAAATCACTTACACTTGCCGGAATCATCCCACTCTATATTTTTCTTTTACTCTATTACGAAGATTTTTTTCTGAATTTTCTGATTCGGTTTTCTTCAAAAAATAAGGATAGGGTTTTGAATTGGGTAATGGAGTCGGGAAAGGTTATTCAATCTTACCTCACGGGTATGGTTAAGGTTACTTTAATTGTCGCAGTAATGGCAGGACTATTCTTCTTTATCATTGGAGTGAAGTACTTCTTGTTATTTGCAGCCTTTATTGCGATTATGAACCTCATTCCCTATGTTGGAGTATTCATTTCATCTTTTTTTGCAATACTTTATGTCTTTTTAACCACAGATAATTTACTCTTTCCTTTTTTAACGTTTGGAGTGCTGTGGGCCATTCAGCTTTTTGAAAATAATGTGATTACTCCTTTGGTCGTAGGGTCTCAGGTCAAAGTCAATGCCCTCGCAGTAATTTTGGCAATACTTTTGGGAGGTTGGCTGTGGGGAATATCAGGAATGATTTTGTTTATTCCTTTGGTTGGAGTCCTGAAAATCACCTTTGAAAATTCCGAAGGCTTAGAACCTTTCGGGTTTTTATTAAGTGATGAAACAATGGTGCCTGAAAAGAATCAGCTACTAAAGAAGAAATTCTGGAAGAGTCTTTTTGAAAAAAAATAAAATTGAAACTGATCAATAAACTTATGTTCTATCAGTTGAAAAATTGATCCTTTTGTTTTTATAGAGAGTAAAGTAGTCGGGGTGGCAGAGTTAGAACCGTTAGCCACACTCATTTGTAAATCAGCTTATTACAATGTTTTTTTTAAAACAGGACACGTGTAAGGACATGTGCCTCAGCGTTTTGACGCTTTCGTAACATAAAAATAGTAAATCAATACCAAAACGATTCAAAACGATTCATATTTAATTCATTCGTTATTTGAACTTTGAATTAAACCCAATATTTATAAAACACATCAACTCTACCTATAAGTTGGTATCTTGTGAAAGTTCTTTAAACCTACAAAAGGCATTCGCCAATTTTATTTGGTATGGGCTTTTGCAATCCGCTTCAAAAATAGCTGGGTTTGCCACCATAATAAAACATGCACGAGCCCTTGAAACGGCCACATTTAATCGGTTTGGACTGAATAGGAAATCCATTCCACGAGGCGCTTCTTCTGAGCTAGAAGTTGCTACAGAGTAAATAATTACAGGAGCTTCCTGACCTTGGAATTTATCGACGGTACCAACTTCTATTTGAGGTAAACGTTGTTTGATGGCATGTACTTGTGCGTTGTAAGGGGTAATAATTTTTATTTCATTAGTTGTTAGCGGAGCTTCTTCATTTTTTTCATTAATAAAAGTTACGTCACCATCAGTAAGTTGCCCAACAATTTCCAAAACCTTATCAACTTCTTCAGAGGATGCGTTGGTATTTCCAGAATGTTCAACTTCTTCCAAGTATAATCCTGCTCCGGCATACTTTGAGCCAATAATTTGTTGTTTATCAAGATGGTCTTTGGATATCAATCTATTCTGATAAAAAAGTTCTGATACAAATGCGTTGATGGATGAATGCATACGCCAGGTTTCATCTAAAAATACTCCTTGTTTATCAGAAATGGTTTTCTCACCTTGTAATATATGCTCTAAAGCCGATACTTCAGTGCCGTCCGGATGAACACCTTTTTGTGGTTGTTTTAATTGTTGTGGGTCGCCTAAAAACACAATGTTTGAGCAGCAGTGTGAAACAGAAAGCGTATCAATCAAGGACAATTGGCCAGCTTCATCAACAAATAAATAGTCCACACTATCTTCATATGGTGGTTTGCTCCACATGAATGTTGTTCCTGCAATAACATCCATTCTACCTATTACGGATTGAATAACATTTTCGTCATTACTTACGTTCCAAGAGCTAGGGTTATATTCATCAAGCTCGGTCTTTTGCATCATTTGAATGTCGAACCCTTTCTCTTTAGCTACTTCCCAAACTTTGCTTAGCAAGTTGGTGATAACCTTATGGCTAAGTGCCGTAATCCCAATTTTCTTACCTTGTTGAGCTAATTGTACAATAAGGTGGCCTCCCGTAAAACTTTTGCCTGTTCCCGGAGGCCCTTGAACAGGCAGATGACTATAATCTAGTTTAGATGCAAAATCAAATGTTCGCTCTAGAATATTCTCATCGTAGGTCAGTTCCTCTGTTAAAAGAGGCGGAGCATTCAAGAGTATTTGCCTTGCTGCTCTGTACTTCTCATTCTCGCTGTCCATGCTATTGGCCACGACCCATTCTGCCAATCTGATAATAGCCTCTTCTTTAGTACTAGAATTAACGTTTTCTATGCTCATGACGGAACTTGGGTGGGGCAGGTCAATTTTGGTTGGCCCCTTTTTGATTCTTAGTATACCCGAATCGACATCGATCTCATGAATGCTACCCAACCTATTGTTTTCTTGATCCTCTACAGAATTACCCGGACGTAAATCACATTCCTGAGATGGAAATGTATACGTATCAATTACACTTCTTTTTTCTGGCTCTCGATGGCCTGTATATTTCAGATAAGAGATTGCTTTTCGTTCTTCTAGGAGTTCATCTTCAGGAAGCTCCTTTAATCGGAAAAACTCCCACCAAAATGACTTTTGCTCTCTGCGATACCAATCTAACATATGGGCCAGAATATAACGGGCCTGCTCAATTTCATTTCGTTCCACTTTTATTGGTGGGACACCATCGAGCAAAGCATCCATGATTGGCTGTATGCGTTCCTGGTGTGCGGTTATGTTATCACTAGCATCTCCAATTCCATCTTCAGGTCTTGTAATGTTTTCTCCTTCACTAATTAACTTGGTTCGAATATCTTCCAACCATAGCTGAAGGCGAACTAATGATTCACAATCATCTTGATTGTACAGTTGGACGGCTTCTTTTGTTTCATTTGTCAATTTGTCAATATTCCCCGTTTGCAGAAGTAGCTCTAGTTGCATTTTATGCCTTGAAAGCTCTCGCAAATCCATCATGCGTTCATAACCGAAGAACGGCTCCAAATCTTTAATCGAATATTTCTCCACACTAGCTCTTACAGACTGCCGAACAACACTATAGAGATCAACAAATGTGTTTGATCTTAAGAAAGTATCAATCTCATTTTCCCGAGATGCATATTTGCCCATCAGCCGCTTTAAGGCTGTAACCTCATAAGGTGCATAATGGTATATATGAAGTGCGGGGTCCATTTGTTTGAGCTTAAAAGCAAAGTCAATGAACTGCTCAAAAATCTCTTTCTCTTCCGCTTCATTTTTGGCCCATAGGGCATGGTATTTATCCTTCTGGACATATCCAATCATGTATTCCAGACCATCTGGGTCAACCATCCTGTCTCCTTCAAAATCGAGATAAATATCATTTTCAGAAGGTTCTGGCAGTTTATTGAGTCCTTTGCCTTCCTCAATTTCCAAGGTTTCGTAGATGGGGTCATACTTGTTTTGTCTGCTCGTATATTGAACACGTGCCTGTTCGCGAAGTTTATTGTAAGTCTCCTTAACTCCCTTAGTAGGATTAAAAGGCACAGGCAAATCAAGATTGGCCAATTTCTTCAAGGTATTAACATAATGCAAATTGAGCTCCTTCATTTGGGATTTACCGATTCCCGCTATAAAGTTTAGGTGGTCATCCTTTCTTCTAACTGCATTGCAGTTTTTCCACCACTTGCAAATATCGCAGTGGCTGACTGGTTCCGGGTAGGTTTCGTGTTCATTAGCGATGGCATCTTCAAGATTTCGTTTCACCAAACGGATATATGCCGCATGTTCATCATAGCGATAGCATTCTTCTCCCTCAGGCTTTATAACACCCATATATTCTGGGGTTAAACCTTGGATTTTAGCTACGCGTTCCGAATAAAGACCAATCTGAAGAATTGTGCCAGCTTTCGTTTCATTGGCTAGTTTGGCGTCCCAAACCTCATATGACCAATCGCCTAAATCACTTGGCTTGTCAACCTTCTTTAGAAAATCAGCCCATCCGCTCCATTTCCCATCCTCTTTCAACCTTGCCTGATAAATAACATCAACACCTGCTTTCATTGCATCTATTGTATGTTTTTCAGCATGTGGGTCATTAGTACTGATTTCGGATACATTCTTTCCTTGAACCTTGATTTCTTGTAGGTGGTTCTCTTCAAACTGAATGCCTTTCTCCTTGAGCATTAGCAATACACGATTTGTATATACTTCTGGGTCTGCGATTTCTCCTCTTGTATGTTGCTTATTTAATTGAGTGAGGTGTTTGCAGCTGCTATGAGCGGATAGGTCAGAAGGGGAGTAAATAATCGTGTTATTCTTTGATTTCATATCAAAATTGAGTAAAACCAATTAATTCAAAAACTTAGATAGTTGATATAATTCATTGTATTTTTTAAACATTCAATTCGTTTTTTAATGTTCTTAAAGTTGTTATTGCCCCCTGAATTTCCGCTGTTATTTCATGCTTATTTATATCATGGTGACTAAGAGGATTTAAAACCAAATTAGTATAATGATTAATTTGGGTTGATGTAGCCGGAGTCAATCCGCAAGCTGCATGTGTAGTTTTATATTTTTTAACCGCTTTCCAGAATTCATCCGTTTTCATTTTCGAATTATCTAGGTAGAATGGAACGGGAACCTTTTTCCCAAAACAAAACCGTTTCAAAATAAATTCAAAAGCAGAACGTAAATAGACACCAGCGGCTTTATTATCCCCTTCATTAAAAAATGCTTCCGCCTTATCTATATAGTTTTGAATATGAGAATTGGAATGATTCTCTCTGATAATCGGGACTTCAAATCCTTTCCTTGTTCTACGAGCATAAAACTCGTAGCTTTTCCAAGCATTGTTTCCATCCAAATAAGTTGATTTTACAAACTCATACCAAGGTTTATCATATGTTGTTATAAAGACTTGATAAGCACTAAATTCATTATCTAAAATCGTGAGTAGCGGCAGGCGATTTCCAATATCTAGCCCAATAAAAATGTCATCCAAAAATAAAATCTTGCAAGGCAATCCTTGAATGTGCCTTTTAATCATTCCTAAATAGATTGATATAGCGATTGCTGATAACCGAGCTTTATTTAAAAAGAAATGAGGTTTGGCAATTTCCTTATTTTGATATTTGATTTTTACTCGAACATGATTTCTTTCAATAGCATCGTATTTGGTATTTGCTTTGGCTTGGGTGTAATGCAAATCCAATTCAATGTTGTGACCAAACTTATCTAAAATTGGCTGTGCATATTTTAGAATGTTCTCAATACTGTTTTTCTGAAATAGCTTTTTAAAAGCTGTATCAAAAGCATTGATTGCACGGTCAACGTCTACTCTCTTTTGTGTGATGTTGTAAGTTCTGCTCTGAGTAGGTTTTGCCACTGCTTTTTCAGCGTCTTCCCAAAGTTCACCTAACTCTTTATTGCCTGTAATTGCAACACTCTTAAAGTGTTTCAGAACACCTTTAACAAGAAGATTAAATAAGTCAATTTCTTTGTCTTTAGTGATGTGATGGATATCCAGTAAATGCTTGTACGTCAAAAAACTTTTGAGTTTTATAGCATCCCGAATACTTGTATCACCTGCAACATAGGTGTCTTTTGTTCTTTTATTTAATGTATAGGTCTTGTCGGCTGTTGTTCCGTCCTTATCAGGGTTGAACGTAACTTTAATAAAGCCTTTTCCTTTTTGTGCTTTCGTGAGAAATATATTCTCCGTTTCATTATAATCAAGTGTCTCTGAGGACGACTGAAAAAAGTCCTTTAAGGCGTAATAGAATGAACTTTTACCACTACCATTTTCACCATAGATAAATAGGTTCTTGCCATCAACTTTGAATTCATTATTTCCGTAGAAGGCTTTGTAGTCCCTTATTTCAACTTTCTTGATTTTCATAAACTTTTGATTTCGGGAATTCGGATTCCAACTTTATAGAATTTTTCAAATTGTTTAATAGGCGTTTCTAAAAGTTGATTTTCTGTTAAATGGTTTTTTGCCAGCTGGTCAGGATAAATTATTAAGCAATCTAGCAGGGTATTCCCCCACTCTGATTTCGTTATACTCAATTTCTTAAGAGTTCCTATATCTCTCGCATAAGCGCTCAATTGCCGCACATCGTCAATGTCGTAGCTGTTTTTATAAGTAGCCTTGTACTTTGAATCAATTACAGTTTCCTTTCCTGTAGTTGTCCGTAAGAAATCGAGTTCGCCATAATTTGCACCCGACTGGAATATTATATCTCTTCTCCCAAACGCATCTTTAAGTTTTCCAAGGACATATAATTCAAACACCAATGGCATATTTATCCAAAAAGGCGGAACTTCTATGTCCACATTCTCCTTTATAAAGTTAATATTGTATCCGAATCTTTTTAAAATAATCTCCGCAAGCTCTGTTGCTTTTGCGTATTCGGGGTAAAACGGATTGTGCTTAACAGATTTTACCTCGTTGATACTGATATTTTCATCGACTTCCTCAAACGCTGGTAGAATAAAATTCAAAACAGCTTCTAATCCTTTGTCTTTGTGATGACTTATTTTTAAGTACTTTCTTAAAAAATAGAGAGCTTTTTTTATTATTCTATTCTCGGGATGATTTAGACCATACTCATCAAATGAACATACCGTATTGAGGTTTTTACTTTTGGATATATTCTGCATCAGTGTTTTGGAGACAAGAATCTTCCCCTTCACTTTTCCATAAAGGTTGTTTTCAACTTTATAATAACCTTTTTTAAGACCCTTCCTAACAATGGTTTGAACTACTTGAAGAAAATAAACAACAATGAGGGGTGTAATTAAATCTTGTTGCTGATTGATTCTGATAGAGGGCTTGTCAAATTCAATCTTGAATAAATCATCGCCATGTTTTAGAATTTCAGGATGCTTAAAACTCTCGGACAACATTTGCAAGTAGTCTATTTGCTGAGAGGATGAATCCAACTTTGGAGTCACATATAACACTTTCCCAGTATCAGCCAACCAGCTTAAGCCAATGAAATATCCTGTCTGAAATCTATTGTTTGGTATGTCAACGCACTCAATCAGCTTATTAGGCTCTTTGAGCAAAGCAATCAATTCAACTTCTGATAGAGAAGAGCAGAATCGATGTTCATTGATATGTATAATCCGTTCATGCATTCAAATCTTTCACTTTTTCACGCGCAGACTCAAGTAATACGCCATCTTTAATGTATTCTAGTAATAAGGGTTTTATTTCGTATTTCAACTTCAAACCAATTTCATCATCATCAACTAAAAAATAACTGTGACCAATTTGAATGTCGTTTTGATCAAACTCTGGTGAAGTATATTCATCAAAAATTAGCTTGACCGCTGTAAAAAGTGATTTAGCCTTATTATAAATAATTGCATCATCGTTGGGTAGAACAGGAATAAAAGTGAATCTTCTGCGTATCGCATAGTCGATATGACTAACACTCCTATCTGCTGTATTCATAGTGCCGACAATATATAGATTATGAGGTAAGTTGATTTCATTGTCGCCATTCTGTAGTTTATACAATGAACTAACGTTTTTGCCCCGATACTCAAGGGCATATATTAATTCTCCTAATACGGAGGTGAGATTTGCGCGGTTTATTTCATCAATTATAAGTATATAGGCTTTATGTTGGTTCTCTGCTTTTGCAGCTTCGACAGCAAAGGATGCAAGTATTCTATTTTCAACGTCATATTTTATTTTATCCCCTTCAGCATCTACTTTTATGCCTCTTACAAAATCTTCATAGGTGTAGGACGGATGAAATTGAATTAGCTTAACTTGTTCGTTTTCTTCAATCTCAGGATCTCCTTCAAAGATATGTTTGTCAATGGCTTCTATTAACGAATAAGACTTTTCATCAGAACTTGTTAGCCACTCCGCTATTTGTTTGGCAAGTCTCGTTTTACCTGTCCCTGGAGGACCCTGCAAAATCAGGTTCTTATATTTCTGTTCGGAATGATTTATCATAACCTTTTGGCTTTTTCTTATCGAATCTATAAAAGAGAATGTGCCCGGGTACACTTCTCTAAATTTTTGAACGGTATTCATTGATGCATGACTAAACCCATCCCACTGACCTAAGCCGGTGCCCTCAATTTTTTTGTCTTGTTTTACAAGCCAAATAATCTGAATTTTACTTTTAGCATTATATCCGTTTTGCAGATATCCATTGTTTAATATCAAACCGATACCGCCCAGCCACTTAGTTCCTCTTCGTACGAGTACAACGTCGCCACGATTAAACTCTGTTAGTGGATAAACTCTGGCTCCGGTTCTTCCTGCGGAACCTCCTGTCCAAACTGCATTCTTATCTACAAAATCATTAAAATAATCACTATCTTCTTGTCCATCTGCCCAACTACTAATTTGGCAATATTTATGGGAAACCTTTAATTGGGCTTCATTTGTGGAATTAATCAGGCCATTCAATAAGTTTATTTCATAAAACTCGCATCCTGGAAATGAATTTTTGAGTTTTACCATTACCTTTTGATAGACCGAAAAACCTCCTTGATTTATTTTGGAAATTACGTGTTTCAAATCTGCTAAATCCGGAACGGGTAATGAATTCGTTTGTGTGTCGAAAGGAATAAATTTTTTGGGATTTATCAAAAACATGACCTGACTCAATTTTGTAAAGCCCACATTCTTAATGGAAAGAGCCTCCTTAAAGTCGTTGTCGCTTATTTCATCTCCTTTTATTACCTGTACAAACAAGTTCCATAAACACTGATTGCCAACAGTAATTCCTTCCATATTAATGTAATTTCCTTTTGAAAAAAAAAGACTCAATGTGTTGGGTGTAGGTGTTGGGAAAATATAATCGGTAGGTACTTCTTCAATCAGACCAAATGCATGCTTAGCATTTGTAAAAATAATGTCCCTTTGATTTTTGGTGTTTCGTTGCGCTAAAGCATATATATAGGAAAATGGGTCAACTGTCAAATATTTTAATAAGGAATGGTCACGTTGGAAGGTTTTCTCCGCTAGTTCTAAGAGTTTTTTCTCCCTGTCATTTGTATCGTTGGCGAAACCCAAAATTTTATGGCAAATTGCTTGAAAAAAAGGCACCCAATCGAAATAAACGGTTTTCATATTCATAGTCCTTCTTATTTCAACGATTCTTTTATTATCCTAACCTCCTCAATACTATCCAAGGTTTCTATGGCATAGCGTACAGGGTGGTTGGGGTCGTACAAACGCTCAAACTCACTTTGGATAATGGCCAACTTTTCTTCTTCGCTCATGGCATCCGTAATGGGTTTTAAATCTTCCAAATGCTTTAAGATTTCTTTACTTGCGGATTTAAGTTCTTCTGAAAAGTAAAGCTCAAAGACGATTGCATCCAAAAGCTGCTCAAAGAACTTGAATACCAAATCGTCTATTTGAGTTTTTGATAAAATCACATAATCAACCAGCAACTCGTATGGTGTTTGTCGAGTTTTGGATAGTACTGGAATTGGAATTTGCTCTACATATTGTTTTGTATATCGTTTTCTTCCACCGGCTATTTTTGCTGTGATTTGAAAAAAGTAATAGTCAGCTACTGATGAATTTAGAATTGAAACGAGATACTTCAAATTATCTCCAGATATAAAATAAGCTGAGTTTGTAAGAAAAAATCCTTGTTTGTCATAAGCATAATTTGCCCTATCTGATATTTCAATCCAAACAATTTTAGGCTTTTCGAACTCTTCTACGAAAGCGCAATTTCTTAAATTTGTCCAATGATCCCCTTGGTCAGCCCTATCTTTTAGGGTCTGATAGGTGCCGTCTTTTTTCAGTATTGCCTTTGGACTACTTTCATCATAGTAATCTAGGAGATAGTTGTAGATTTTTGGATAATCAGTTTCTACTTCAATTCTCTTTAAACCACTTTCGCGAACACCATTATGAGAATTGATTATAAATAAATCATGATAATCATAAATCCATCTTTTTATATCTTTTCCCCTAAGTAGTGGTTTTAATAATTCTGAATTTTTTTTATCCACTTCAATTAACTCTTTTGCTTCTAACTTATTAAGATGGAATGCCTCATTAAATCCAGAAGTTATTCCTCTGAAAAACTCGATTCCTTTCCAATCCTTAAGTTTTTTGCCTAGGTCTTCAATGCGCTTGTTAATTGATAATTCTTTGGCAGAGCCAATTTTCCAAACCTCTTCAGCTTTAATGGAAAGGGTGACTTTTTTGTCTGAAAAATAGTGATAAAGAGTGTCGTTAGGTAATTGATTCCCTTCAATTGCCACTGCATCAACCTTGTTTTCAGCCTTGCTTTTCTCAAGCATTAAAATATTCACGAAAACAGTAGCATTTGGGAAAATACGCACCCTAGCAAAGTCAATTAGTAACTTTGGGTTTGTTTTCTTTGCAAAGAAGTTTCTCGTTTTTGTGCCGTAAGACGCATTTATCCACTTATTAGAAGTAATAAGATTTACGTTTCCTTTCTGTTTAAGAATTCTGTATCCATTCTCATAAAAGAGAACGTACAAATCACCAGTTGTTGCGTAGGTTTCGTATCCAATCTTCTTCAATAAATCGGACGACGAGCCGGCTATCACTCATTAATTTTTTTCAAAATCTAGATCGAAGATTTGCTTTTGTAATTTTATTCATCGTAATATTGCAATATATTATTATTACGATGGGAATTACTCAAACGCACCTTTTCACTGACGCTCAAAATGAATTGGCCAATGTCGCCAAAGCTTTGGCACATCCAGCTCGAATTGCAATCATACAATATTTGATCAAAACGAATACTTGTATCAATGGGGATTTGGTGCAAGAACTGGGACTGGCGCAAGCAACTATAAGCCAGCATCTTCGTGAATTGAAAGAAATTGATATAATTCAGGGAACCATTGAAGGGACAAAAGTGAATTACTGCATCAATCCTGAAAAATGGAACTCCATCAAGAGCTTGTTTCTAGGCCTCTTTGATCAATTCAATTCAAATAATCCCTCAACCTGCTGTTAAAACCATATCACTATGAAACTTTCAGAAATTAAGTCCATCTTAAAAAACTCCCAAACCATCGAGTTTCAACTCCCCAATGGAGAATTGGTTCCTAGTCATTTTCATGTGACAGAAATCGGAAAAATATCTAAAAATTTCATTGACTGTGGGGGGACTATTAGACAAGAGGAGAAAGTCAACTTCCAATTATGGAATGAAAATGACTACGATCACCGACTTCATCCAGAAAAACTACTGAAAATCATAGAACTATCTGAATCGAAACTGGGAATACCAGATTGGGAAATTGAAGTGGAGTACCAAGGTGAAACCATAGGAAAATATGGTTTAGACTATAATGGAAAGTCATTTCTCCTTACCACAAAAATGACAGACTGCTTGGCTAAAAGCGAATGTGGCATTCCTTCAAAACCCAAAGTTAGACTCTCATCATTGCAATTAAATACTAACTCCTGTAATCCCGGCAGCGGTTGCTGCTAAATTTTAGCCATGGAAAATACAAAACTCACCTTTTTACCAAAGCTTGAGGACTCCATCAAGCAAATTCTCAATATCCCAATCACCGATGAAAGGAAGGAAGTGTTGAGCCCTTTGATTCATTATATCAGAGAAAAGCAGGATAAAAATGAAGCTATCAACCTGAATTTTATTTGCACACATAATTCTAGACGAAGCCAATTTTCACAAATTTGGGCAAAGGTAGCGGCCAGCTACTTCGGAGTAGAGGCCAATTGCTACTCCGGAGGAATAGAGATCACTGCTTTTAATGAGAGGGCTGTAGCTTCATTGCAAAGAATTGGGTTTCGTACCATTTCGGATAATGCAACTGAAAATCCGAAGTATGAAGTCTTTTATTCAGAAATGAAGCCAGGCATTAAAGCTTTTTCAAAACTGGTTGACGATCTGTCCAACCCAGCTTCGAACTTTGCTGCAATAATGACCTGCGATCATGCAGATGAGAATTGTCCTATTATTTCAGGAGCAGAAATACGAATACCCGTCAGGTTTGAAGACCCCAAAAAATTCGATGATACTGTATTAGAACAAAAAATGTATGATGAAAGAAGTCTTCAAATAGCTTCCGAAATGTTTTATGTGTTTTCAAGGGCTAATGATTAAGAAATTCATTATAAAACTTTTCTATAAGGCTCAATGAGACCAACCTTCACCTTACCAATCCTCTATTTTTATCAAAATTTTTTATTGAATTATTAGAATATTCAAAATTTTATTATATATTCTATTGGATTTAGGCGCGAATACCTACTAATTATTCGAAACCCAGTAACGGAAGAAAAAGCTAAGTCCTCCTAAATCCTATCCATCTGACGCTCAATTAATTGAATAAAGAAAGGTGATACCAATACCTTAAATACCTTCAGTTAGAATAGGTAGTAAAGCCGAAAATCTAGGATTCTTTTGAACATTCACTAGTTCAAAGGATTTATAACTAAAAGTACTCAGAAATCTTGTTTGAGATTAACACTTTCATTTTGTCATAATTATGCAAATACATTTTATGAAAAAAAATATACTATCCTTAGTCTTCACTTTGTGGTTTGGGATTGTGGCCTATTCGCAAGAAGCTATTACGTCAATTAACCTGGACCTCATTCAAAATGAGATCAATGGCGGAAAACCACTTCCCGCTGAAGAAAAATTCTATTTCAGAGGGGCCATCCCTCAGGATGTGGAAATGGTTAAACTTTACATATATCAGTCAAAAAAATCTCCAAAGGCAGGTGATAGTTATTTTTGGAAAGCCCCATTTGGATACAAGGAACTTTCTTTTCAAATCTTGGTAGACAATCCTTTAAGATCTACAGAGGAGTTTAATCTTGAATTTGGATTTTATAAGAAAGCTGGAGAAAAAGAGTTGGAAGAGCTCCGAAGACTTATTCAAACCAACCTAGCAACTTATCTCAACACCATTTCTTCCGTGAGAAGAGGAGGAATCAAATTCGAAGATTCTGACGAGCAAATCCTTTCCAATATGGATCAAATTGTTCAATCAGGAGCTTATTATTTCGAATTACCTGATGGAAAACCTTTCCCAGGTTTTTCTGATATCACTCGTAAGAAACTAGAGCAAAGAAAACGCCTGAAATTGGGTAAGGCAAAATTCAACATTATCAAAAAATCTGAAAACGAGAACGAGCGGGCTGTTTATGCCCAACAATATTTACAGGAGTTAGAAACCATCGTTTTTGCTGAATTAGATCAATTTCTCAGTCCTAACATGCTTGTCCGAGTAGATCAGATTCAATTTCAAAATTATAGAAGTGAGAAAACCCCTAACTCTATTCCCATCAATTTTGGCTTTGGTGCCATCTCACTTTCACAGGATTTATCCTCTCAAGAGTTTGTATACAGTCCATACCTTGGTTTTTCATTTCCTCTTGGCAACAGGACCTTTACTCGTTTCATGAGTAATTTATCGATCAGCACAGGAGTGTTTATTTCCGGAAGCATGGAAAATTCTTTGGGAGAAGCTATCAGAG
Source organism: Algoriphagus sp. UBA3586 (assembly GCF_002376385.1). Lineage (NCBI taxonomy): Bacteria > Pseudomonadati > Bacteroidota > Cytophagia > Cytophagales > Cyclobacteriaceae > Algoriphagus > Algoriphagus sp. UBA3586. Next base: position 14,064 of record NZ_DFMT01000007.1, read on the forward strand.
GGCCAGTTTTAGACCGACCAGTATTCGTGGGATTGGGATATAACTTCTTCCGATTCATAAGACTCAATGCTGGAGGCACATATCTAACTACCAACAAACTGGATGGGAGTAAAGCGGACAGAATTCAACCCTATGTTGGATTAAGTGCCGAAATCAATTTGTGGTTAGGATTTGGAAACAAAAAATGAAAATTATGAAAAAGCTAAGCTTGATTTTCATTTTATCACTGATTATCAATTCTGTAAACGCCCAGCTTTACGGGTACAAGTGGAGAGTTGGAGCAAGTGTCGGGACTACCAATTACATTGGGGATATCCGTCCTTTTGGACTCAATAGTCTGAGTGATGTAGGTAGACTCTATCAACGATCAACTGTCTATTCTGAAGACCTTTCTTATCAATTTTCTCTGGAATATGCACTTGGCAACTCCGTTGGAATTATGCTTACGGCAGGAAGCTATCAATTTGGCTCAAGCGATAGATATATCGAAAATGATGGCACTTTATACAGGGAAAGTAACAGATTCGATAGGGCTTTAAATTTCAGAACGGATTTAATTGATGCTGGGCTTTCCTTTGTTTTAAAGCCTGATAACAACTGGTTGCTTTCTGGTAAATCCTTCCTTGCTCCATATTTGGTTGTGGGCATGGGAGTTCAAAAATTCGATGTGTTTGGAGACCTATTGGATGAAAACGGAAACAGATATGATTACAGCAATCCCAATTTAATCCCAGATGGAAGTTTTGAGACAAGATTAAGGGATGTTGAAACAGAAATTCCAGGTGGGTATAAAAAAGCTACTCTTTATGCTCATTTGGGCATGGGAATCAGATTTCGGATTACCAAAGGAATTGAACTTTTCGCACAATCAGATTTTAAAAGGGCGGCAACTGATTATTTGGACGATGTGTCTGGAAGATATAGAAATCGATATGACAACTCTTTTCAGCGCTATGCAGCATTGCCAGGAACTAATACCCCAACACCAGGCAACCCCTATCGAGGAGATGTAAACTCGAAAGCAGATTGGTATATCTATCATGGGATGGGCATCAAGTTCAGCTTAGGAGCAAACAAGGAAAGTTTCAATCCTCCTACCGTATCCCAGCGCTATACTTTCACCCCTAAAGTTTTGAGCGAAAAAACTGAAGCAACTGCTGACTCAATTCAAAAAACTGAAGAACCAAAAGTTAATCTGCCAGCCTCTGTTACAAATAATTATTTTACGATTGTTCAGTTACCTGGATTAGAAAAATCAGCACCGATCATTGACACGGTAAGACTGGATTCTATTCAAAAAGCCAATATTGACAGGAAAATTGATTCATTGAAGAATACCAGAGCGTTGGTACAAGCAAATAAGGATTCGCTTCAAAATAGGCTTTCAGAACTCAGCGAGAAGATTAATGAGTTGCAGATTGACAGTCTCAGTTCAAAGGATTCTATACAGATATTGATCAATCAGTTTGAGAATCAAACTTTGGATTATCAAAAGGAGATTAGCAGAATTGACTCTTTGGATAAGATTTTGGTTATTAAGGGAGATTCGCTATTGGGAGCGAAAAACACGCTAATCATCTCTAAAGTTGATACAGCCCAATTCATTGAAAAAATCTTGCTTTATCCGGGGAAAGTCAATACAATCATTTACTCTCCTAAAGGATTTAGCGAGTTCGAGCTGGACTCTCTTTCAAATTCACAAATGAGAATCAGCAATCAGCAAACTCCAGATACAGTAAAAAGTACAAAGGCAGTGACTCCGGAAATTGAGAAATCAAAAACCGTCACCAAACCAGTCGAAAATGCTCAATGGATAAGCCGAGAAGATTTTGAAAAAGAAATTTCAAAATATAGGGAAGAAATGCTCAAGGCGCAGGCGATTAGAGACTCCGCAATGCTCATGGCTTTTTCTTCCAGACTATCAAGCATCCAAGCTCAAAATAGTAATCAAGAAGAAAGAACGGCACCTCAACAGATAATAGTTAATCCTCAATCTGATAATACGAATACATCCAAAGAATTAGAAAGGTTAAGAAGTAGACAAGAAATACTAGAGAGGAGAAATCGGGAACTATTAAGAGATGCAGCAATCATCAGTGGCACGGCTACAACAACTTCTGCTTTAAACAAAAATAAAACAGACGAAAGTCAAATTCTATATATACAGGATAGCACCCTTTTGGATAGAATTACTCAAGATGCTATTCTGATAGATAGCCTTCGAAAAGAGGCCTCCAAAGAAAAAGTAAGGATAGACACCGTGGAGGTTGAGAAAGTGGTTGAAAATACTAAGCCTGTCCTTCTAGAGGAAAGTAAACTTGAGGTCTATTTTGGAATCAACCAATCAGAGTTGAGTGAAGAAGAAAAAGCAAAGTTGCTTCGATTGAAAGAGATCTTGGAAACAAATCCCCAATTAGGCTTGGAGCTAATTGGTTTTGCTGATAACACGGGAAGCGTTTCCTACAACCTCAGACTAGTAGAAAAGCGGGTTAATTCCGTCAAAAAACAGCTAATAGACCTAGGAATTGACCACAAGAGAATTTTCAAAAATTCTGGAGGTTTGATTTTACGTGGAGCCTCCAAAGGTTCGGTTGACAAGGACCGAAAAGTAGAAATACGTCTAACACCTCTTGTTACAGCCAAGGATTAATCTTCAAATGCTTTTTAAGTATTCTTTTCATTTTTAACAGGAGCCAAAGAATCCTGCTAAATTTAAAGAATGAAGAAAGCATTTCTAGCCAGCATTGTCTTGTTCTTAGGCGGTATTGCCTTTGGACAAGAAAGTAAAGTCTATGAATCGAATAAAGTTCAGGATTTTAAACTTGTACCCTTACCAGCCATAGCTTATAATCCTGCCAATGGTTGGATGTTTGGGCTAGCTCCTTCTGCTACTTGGTATATGGGAAATCCCACTACTACCAAAATGTCCAATTTTGTAGGGAACCTACTATACACAACTAAAAAACAGTGGATTTTTAGCTCTAGAAGTAATATTTTCTTAGATGAAAACAGCTTGATCTTAGTGGGAGACTGGAGATATTTTGTCACTTCCCAGCCAACCTATGGTCTAGGTAGTTCTACCCCGAATGCCCCCTCCCCTAACCCCAATCAAAACTCAAGCTTTTGGGGAGCGCAACAAATGGATTTTAGACTGATTCGCTTTCATGAAACTATTTTAAAACGAATCTCTGACAGCAATTTTTACTTGGGATTAGGATATCACCTGGATATACATTCGAAGATTGACAATTTTTTCTTAGATGAAGATACGATTGAGCCTATTTTGGATTTTGCTCATAATCAATACAATGAATCATTAGGCTTTGATACGGATAGATATGCATTATCCGGAATTACCTTAAATGCAGTTTATGAAAATCGAGACAGGGCGGTTGCTCCATATGAGAAAAACTTTGCCTTGCTTTCTTATAAAATCAACCCTTCATTTTTAGGGTCTGACCAATCTTCCTCCACGCTATTGTTGGATTATAGACATTATATCAACCTCAATGAACAAAGAAAAAGGCATTTAGTCGCTTTTTGGGCATATGGCAACTTTCTAGTCTCTGGAAATTTACCCTATATGAACTTACCTTCCCTTGGTTGGGATATGTTTGGCAGAACGGGAAGAGGCTATGCACAAGGAAGGTTCAGAGGAGAAAACATGGTTTATTCAGAAGTAGAGTATCGGTTTCCACTACAAAGGTCCAAAGAAACCTTCGGAGGAACTGTGTTCGTGAATGCCAACTCCTTCAGCAGCAAATACAATTCTGAAAAGCTATTTGAGCAAGTCAATCCAGGATATGGCTTAGGATTGAGAGTCATGATAAACAAAGAAAACAGAACCATAATTTCAGCAGATTATGGCTTTGGAAGAAGCGGTAACTCAGGTTTTTATCTCAACATCAACGAGTCCTTTTGATTTCGCTTAGTTCTAAAAATAATTAGGCTATCTCAAAGTTGATGAATGTCACAATGAGCGGTCAGTTAAAGGTCTCCAATAAATTTTCTAGTATCCATTAGCCTTTGACTCCACTCAGGCGGACAAAACAACGCCTTTAAGATAGCCCCTTAATTAGTGCTCATGGCATCATGCAGCATTTCTGGCTGCATTGATAATTCCGAACATACTTCTTAAAATTAATCGCTGTAGCACCTCATTGCTCTTTCCATCTTCCAGCATT
>NZ_DFMT01000007.1:18406-46487 GCF_002376385.1 Algoriphagus sp. UBA3586
CTTCCCATCTTCCAGCATACTCTGAATAGCATATTGTTGTATGGTAATGAGTGGTAAAACTATCCTTTCCCGAATGGCAATTGAAGTTTTGATCACTTTATTATCTCCCATCAACTCCTCCATTTGAGAAACTTTTTTAAGTTTTTCTACAGAGCGCTCATATTCTTGGAACATGAGTTTCCAAAATCCCCCATACTCTTCATTATTTTTTAGGTAGGAAGTTGCTGGATAGAAACACTTATTCAAAGACTGCATGGAGTTACCCAGAAGTGTCCTGAAAAATAAACTGTTTTGATACAATTCCTTTAATTCATCTACCCGGTTTTCCTTTTCCATCTCTGCAATAGCCGCACCTACTCCGTAATAGCCGGGAATATTTTGCTTCATTTGAGCCCAAGAACCAACAAATGGAATCGCTCTTAAATCCTCAAACTTCAAGCCTTCGCCCTTTCCTCTTTTCAAAGGCCGACTGCCTATATTCGTCATTCCAAAGTACTTAAGTGGAGTTACATGCTCCAAATATGGGACAAACTTAGGATGATTCTTAAAGGCCTTGTAAGATTCATAACCTCTATTGGCCAACTCTTCAATCAAAGCCCGCTGATCTTCAGAAAGGTTTCTTTCAGAGTCAGAATAAAGATGGTTTTCAAGACCCGCACTTAGCAGCTGTTCAAAATTATAAGTACAAGAAGCCTGCTTTCCATAGTTTGCAGAAATAGTCTGGCCCTGTATAGTGACCTGTATTTCCGCATTTTCAACGCGCTCTCCCAGTGATGCATAGAAATTATGCATATTTCCCCCACCTCTTGCAGGAGGCCCACCTCTACCGTCGAAAAAGACTACCTCGATTCCATTTTCACGGGAAACCCGAGTCATTTCCTCTTTTGCTCTTAATATGGACCAGTTTGCCTTCAGATACCCTCCATCTTTGGTTCCGTCTGAAAAGCCTAACATGATGGTTTGTTTATTTCCTCTACTGGCTAAATGCTTTTGATAAGCAGGCAAGCGATATAGGTAGGTCATAATCTCAGGTGCCTCAGCCAAATCATCAATTGTTTCAAAAAGCGGAACGACATCCAAAGGAAGATTCTCTTTTCCTTTACCTAATGTGAGTTTGGCTAATTGGAATACTTCTAAAAGATGCTTAGCAGATTGACAATTGGAAATAATATAGCGATGCAAAACATCCTCCCCATTGGATTCATGGATTTTTTCAATCGTTCCGAAGGACTTCAGCATTTCCTGATGAAACTCATCCTGAATTCTTTCAATCTCAGGAAGGGAATCTACTGCCAATAATTGCTGGATTTGCTCCTCCTCAGTTGCTTTCCATTCTATACCTTTCACTTCAAAAATCTCTTCCCAAAGCGCATCATGTTTTCGACTATCCTGACGCATATCCATGTAGGCAAAATGGAATCCGAAAATTCTGACTTTAAGAATAAATTCATCCAAGAGTTCCAAGAATAAGCCGTCATGATGTTCAATCAAAGCTTCCCTTGCATTCAAAAGATCCGCTAATAATTCTTCTTTGTTGGAGTAAACAGGTTGATCTTCAAAAAGCGTAGAATAAATCCCTTTTTCAACTTTCAGAATTACATTTTCTACGTGTTTGAAAGTAAGTCTTCTCCTCAACTTTCTTACATCCCGGTAGTAACAGCGTAAAATCCATTTTTTCAATCTTTCCGCTACCTGCATAGTGGTTTCATGAGTCACAAATGGATTTCCATCTCTATCTCCTCCCGGCCAAAAACCTACCTTCAGTAAACCTGGATTCTCCCAATCATGCAGCGGAATATTTAAGCGATTGAGCATTCTGATCATGATATCGGAGATACTTTGATAGAATACATTCTCCAAAAACCAAATCAAGCTGACCGCTTCCTCGTAAGGACTTGGCTTTTCTCTATTTATAAAACCTGTCTTTCCTAATTGCTGAAGCAATTGATTAATTCTCCCGATATCATCCTGCCGGATCGCATTTTCCAAGTCGGTGATAATTCCCAGCACATTTCCGGGATAGAATTGAGTTGGGTGAGCTGTCAATGTTAGCCTGACGGAAAAACTTTTGAGCTTTTCTATCAATGCTTCCTTTTTATGATCACTTTCCGCTCTGTTTATTAAGGCTTTAATAGAACCTTTCCCTCCCAAATCATTGATTTTTTCATACGCAGCATCTTCAATGGAGTCAAAAAGCACCACCTGTCTCTCCACATATTGAATCATTTGAAATAGCAGATCTGTTCTTTCCTTCTCAGAATTGGAAGGCATCATTTCTTCAAAAAAGCCTTCAATAATCTCTCGCGGAGTCTTCTCCGACTCAAATCCCTTTTGGCAGGCAGTTCCCAAAAGAGGCAACATGGTACCTGTTCTGAAAATATGATCGAAAGGAAGATCTAAAAAAAGTGAGTTATAAATTGTGAAGCGTTTTGCAACTTCGGTATCGTAGGTTTTATACATTAAGTAAAGAGGTTTAAAGCATTCTAAATTAATAAATTTCTTGTTTTTTACCGAGCAAATTGCCAATTCATTAAATAATTCATTCAATCATTTCTTTTTTTTCATTGATGACTAATGGAAAAACAATTCTTTGTAGCTTAAACTATTGATTCATCATCCTCATGAAAAACCTTCTGATCGTATCATTGATAATTGCCTTGTATGCCTGTAAACAAAAGGAATCCGATATGGAAAAATCCCTAGAGCTATTAAGTTATAAATTTTTAGTCGGAACTTACACAGATACCGAAGAACAGGGAATCGATCTTTTGACATTTTTCCCTGAAAAGGATTCTTTAAGCCTTGAAACTATTGCCAAAGGAATCTCCAATCCCTCTTTTATCCTGACAGGAAAAAATCAAGAATTCCTATACACAGTATCTGAAAATGCGGGAGAAAATGGCGGTCAAATCTTGAGTTTTGAACTCGAAGATTCAAGAACAGCATTACAGATTTTAGATTCAGCTTTTACTGCTGGAGACCATCCTTGTCATATTGCAATTTCACCTGATGAAAAATACATCCTTGTCAGTAATTACTCTGGAGGTAACCTTGCTGTTTTTAAGGTAACTAATGGGAATTTGGAACGGGTGCAGGTTCTACAGCATCAAGGATCAAGTGTCAATAAATCTAGACAGGAATCAGCGCATGTTCACAGCGCAACTTTCGATCCTTCCGGTGATTATGTTTGGGTTGCTGATTTAGGATCTGATGAACTGTATCGCTACAAATTTGAAAGTGGCCTTGAAAATCCACTTTCCTTTGAGGAAAAAATCCCCATGACTCCTGGAGATGGACCAAGACATTTGGCATTTTCGAAGGATCGAAAAGAACTTTTTGTTGTTCAGGAATTGACTGCCATTTTAGAAGTTTTCAGCTATCAGAATGGTCAAATGAAAAGTAAACAAAGACTCCCTCTTTTTTCTGAAGAATTCAAGGGTGCTTTAGGAGCGGCTGAAGTTAGGGTTTCGCCTGATGGCCAACATATTTATGCTTCAAATAGGGGTGATTCTAATAGTATTTCGGCTTTTAGAAAAAATGAATCTGGGATCTATGAATTGATCCAACACTACTCTTCCGGAGGAAAAATGCCTAGAAATTTCAATCTTACTTCCGATGGAAAATATCTCTTAGCTGCTCATCAGGAAAGTCATGAAATTGTGGTCTTTGAAAGAAATGCTGAAACGGGCGAATTAGCAAATACCGGAATAAGCATCCAAGGTCATAAACCTGTTTACTTACATCCCATTCAATGATTATTTGGGTTCTTCCCAAGGAATAACTGAATTATAGTGAATTTCTCCATTTTGAATTTGTAGAGGGGATTCAAGATTATTATGGTATAATTTCCCTGTTCCAAGGCCTTGATGAATGGAAGGTTGATATTGAGAAGCTAACTGGGCGATAGCGTTCAAACCAATATTACTTTCCAAGGCAGAGGTCATCCACCAACCTATTCCCCTTTCTTCTGCCTTTGCTATCCACTTTCTGCTCTCCAGAAAGCCTCCCAACAATGTTGGCTTCAAAATAATATGTTGAGGCCTGATAGTATCCAATAACAACTCCTTCTCCTTAACACCAATCAGTTCCTCATCCAAGGCAATTGGTAAGGGTGTTGACTTACACAGTAATCTCATGGTATCCCATTGACCAGCTTTGATGGGTTGCTCTATACTATGGATTCCAAGGTCTGCTAATTTCGCTAGTTTACTTTGCGCTTCTTCAGGAGAAAAAGCTCCATTTGCATCCACTCTCAAAATCATCTGATCAGGACTGAATTGCTTTCTGATAAATTCCAGCAATTCACATTCTTGCTTAAAATCAATGGCACCGATTTTCATTTTAATACAGGAAAATCCTGAATCCAGCTTTTCCTGGATTTGTTGCATCATGAATTCTCGATCACCCATCCAGATCAACCCGTTGATAGGGATGGCTTTCTGCTCTTCAAAAAACTGATTGGAAAAAAACTTTTTCTGTCCCCCATTGACAAAATCCAGCACAGCCATTTCTATAGCAAATCGGATAGAAGGAAAATCAAAGGACACATTTTTTTTAACAGTATCTAAGATTTCATCTTCCTCCAGCGACCACTCCACTTTCTCTAGTTTTTCAAGCGTATTCTTTACAACTTCCTCAAAATCCTGACGATCATCAATGCTCAGTTTTACCAATGGAGCAGCTTCACCCCATCCAATTTGATTAGGACTCTCCTCATTGTAAGCCTTGATCCACCAAATATTCCGAGTCTTTAATACACCACGGGAAGTCCCCGCTTCAAAGCGAAACTGGAGAGTTCTGGGAATCAATTGAAATTTCAGAGATAGCTGTGACATAAGACAGGCAGGGCTAAAAGATTAAAGAGACTATATTTGCGCTTTGAAATGAAACGCATGAAAGAGCCTCAGATTAACTTAAGAGACTACGAATATACACTTCCAGAAGATCGAATCGCCAAATACCCTTTAGAAAAAAGGGATGATTCAAAGTTGCTTCATTATAAAGCTGGAAATATTACACACCATCGTTTTTATAATCTTCCCGATCTCCTGGAAGAAGGAATGTTGCTTGTTTACAACGATACCAAAGTCATTCCTGCGCGATTAATTTTCCAACGGGAAACTGGAGCCAAAATTGAAATTTTCTTATTAGCGCCAGTATCTCCGAGCACAGTCATACCTGAAATCATGCTTGCCAAACATCCGGTATCTTGGGAAACCATGATAGGAAATGCCAAGAAATGGAAGGATGGCGAAATCCTGAAAGGGCGAGTTCAACATTTGGGAAAAGAAATCATCTTAGAAGCTAAGCTTCTGGATAGAGACAGGAAATTGGTAGAGTTTTCCTGGTCTCCATTCGATGTTGCATTTGTGGATATCGTAGAGTCTAGTGGAGAGGTTCCTTTACCTCCCTATCTCAATAGAAAAGCCGAAGAAGAAGATAAATCTAGATATCAGACTGTTTACTCAAAAAAAGAAGGCGCAGTCGCCGCACCAACTGCAGGACTTCATTTTACTGAAGAGGTTTTTTCAGCAATAAGAAAAAAAGGAGTGAAAGAATCAGAAGTCACGCTTCATGTCTCTGCAGGCACGTTTCAGCCAATTAAAGTTGACAAGGTTCAAGAACACCCCATGCACAGCGAACAAATTCATTTGCAAAGATCTGTGATTGAAAAATGTTTGGAACAAGAAGGGAAAACAGTCGCTGTGGGAACAACCTCAGTTAGAAGTTTGGAAAGCCTCTATTGGTATGGAGTGAAACTGATAGAAAATAAGGGAGAAGAGTTTTTTGTGGAAAAATTATTTCCCTATGAAACAAGAGAGGTATTGCCTACCAAAAAAGAGGCATTGCAAGCTGTTCTGGATTTAATGGATTCAACTGGACAAACCGAAATCATGGGAAGTACAGAAATATTCATTTTCCCAGGTTATCAATTTCAAATGATTGAAGGATTGATTACTAATTTCCACCAGCCCGGAACAACTCTTGTTCTTTTAATAGCTGCCATGATTGGGAAGGATTGGGAATTCGTATACCAAGAAGCCTTAGAAAAAGATTATAGGTTCCTCAGTTATGGAGACAGTAGTTTGCTGTGGTTTGATTAATCCGAGCCTAACTTCTTAATTCCATCGATGAGATTTTGGTAATAAGACCTTCCAACAGGAACTAGATCTTCTCCTACCTTTACTTCTCTCGGATTGATGGAAATTATTTCATCCAAGCGAACTATATAACTTTTGTGGATTCTCATGAATTCTTTCTGGGGAAGCGCTTCTTCAAAATCCTTTAGAATATTCCTCACAGAAATCACAAAATCTCTTGCTACCAAGGTGGTGTAATTTCCATCCCCCTTCAGCCAAAGAACATCTTGAAACTTAACTTTAACCAGAGATCCATCATGTCGAACAAATATGGCATCCCGGATTAAAAGGTTTGATTCTTTCTCCAAAGCAGCATCATGTTTGCTTGCACCGTTACTGTTCTTCTTAATACCTTCTAATAGCTCTTTCATATCCTTTCGATTTACATTTGCAACTTCCTGTGAAAGATGATTGTTTTGATTTTGTAAATTAAGGACTTAAATCAGCATATATTTTTGACCAAATGTCTCAATCAATCAGATTTTCAACTTTTTATCCAGCAATTTTCTCATTGATTTTCTTGAACTTTTCCTGTACAGATCCTGAAAATCCGGTCATTGATGATAATCCAGGAGGAAGCGCCAACAGCACAGTTACTATTTCATCTATTTTGCTTGAAAATGTATCAGGTGCCCCGGCCAATAAATTTCAGGATGAGTTAGAAATATCCTTTGAAGGTACTGATGACGGAAAAAAATACTTCTTAAAAATTCCGGCTAATCAAAACCCAATCAATAAAACCATTGAATTAGCCACAGGGGACTACACTTATACATATCTCAGTTCATCAAGAAATGAAACTTCCTCAGTTGCTGAAATATCCATAAAAGGCAGTTTCAAAGCTGAAAAAGACAATCAGGAACTAGTTCTTAAAGGAAACAGACTCAATAAAAGGATTAGAGTTGCTTCCAATCAACCAATCCAAGCTCCCTCCATATTGCTGGAAAATGCAAAACCTTTATTCGAAGCCTCTCTCAACAACTTTTATATCTACCATAATTTAAATGGAAGGCTGGAAATAAAAATTCCAATCGGAAATACCGGAAAGTTTATCACCCAGTTTGATTCCAATACAGAATCTAACATTGAATCAGCCTATAGAATCGAATTCAATGCAGGAAACTCAAGCTACCAAGAAGGTCTGATCAAAATCAACAGCCAAAATCAAGTAATTTCTTTAAGCCCTTCCACAATTAATTCTCTGGAAACCTCCCAAAATGAAACCTCAGGATTGGCATTTATTAACGGAAGATTATTTTCAATAAATGATGGGGAAAACCCCAATCAAATTCATGAACTTAATGCTTCCACAGGAGAGGTTTTGAGAAATATTACAGTCACGAATGCCAGTAACGTCGATTGGGAAGATTTAGCCCAAAGCGAAACTCACCTATTTATTGGCGATTTTGGAAATAATTTAGGCAATCGAAAAGACCTGGTAATCTATAGGGTCTCAATTGCTGAGCTACTCAATCAGGATAATTTGACCGCCGAGCAAATTAAGTTCAACTACCCTAATCAAACTGACTTTAGCGGTTCTTCCGAAAACCATAGATTTGATTGCGAAGCCATGATTTTTTATCAGAATAAGCTTCATTTGTTTTCAAAAAACCGAGGGTTTAATAATTCTGATCATTATGTATTACCTGCAATTCCGGGTGATTATGAAGCTGAGCTGGTAGAGACATTTTCCTTGAATGCCTTGGTAACTGGAGCTGATATCAACCGAGAAAACGGGGAAATATCCTTGATTGGATTCAGATTTTTAGGTTTAAATCCACTGGAACAGGCTATCTGGATCAGTGAAGGCATAAGAGAAGATCAAAAGTTGAACAACTTCTATCCCGAAATAAAAATTGGATATATACCGATTAGGGGATTTCCTGAAGGAATAGTCTATCAGGAATCAGGTCATTTATTGATTAGCTCAGAAAGATTTGTCTTGGAAGGCGTTTACAATATTCCTGCAACTCTAGCCATAATAGGCCTTGAAGGGTCTCATTAATCTAATTGAGACATTTTCTTTGCATTATTTCGAATTACTTCATCCAATTCTTGTGCGAGTGGCTTGAGGTAGGAAATATATTTTTGATTTTCCTCATCAAGTTTCCTGTAATCAATCAAATCCAATAAGCCAAGCATAGAAGAAAGCGGAGATCTCAAAATATGCGAAGGACGGATGGCCAATTCCCTTAATGTCTGAATTTCTTTTTCCTGCAAATTAATCCGATTGTACAAAACACTTTGATCAATTCCTTGAATCATTACCCAGCGCTTTTTGCCTTCCGAATAAATGACTTTAGTATGGAATGTCCAATATTCTGAGCCACCAGTTTTATTGGTGATTTTTACAGCCAATTTCTTCTCTTGTCCTTCAAAAGTCTGAGATATTATTTCCATTAATCTTTTGGATTTATCTCCTGCAAATTCGGTATTAAAGCCTGACTTAGCCGAAGAATTGCTGGAATTCCACTGTTGGATCAAAGATGATGCGAGGCTATTTTGCTGAACAACCGAAAAATTTCTCTCCAAAATCCAAACTGGACCTGAAATTAAGTCCAATTGCTCATTGGCAAAAGGTTTTACATTATTTGCATAAAACTCATCTTTTGGCGCAGGTCTCATAAAAAGTAGAAATCCTTTAGTATGTTTCAATAAATTAATGGAATATGAAAAGTACCCTGAAGCTCTCTTAACCCTTGCTTTGAATTGTGTCACTCCTTCTGTAGAGAGTATCTTTTCCAACTCCAAACGGTCAAAAGAATTCAGTTCAAATAATCCTGAATTCAGTAAGCTTTTCCCTATTAGTTCTGAACTCCCATTTGCAATCCAATCCGCTACTAAAGGTTCGGCGGAAATAAACTCCAAGTTTTCATCCAGTTCAGCCTTTCCGAAATTGAGAAGATCGATAAGATGATTCCATGGGAGTTTCCGTTCAAGGAAGTTCAAGTCAACACCAATACCAATGAATCCCAAGGGATCCATTTCGGAGTTGATCACCATAGAAAATTCCCACCATGATTGCGCTCTTTTCTGATCAATAAATTGGAGCAAAACCGGATATTGCTCTTTAGGTTTGAGCATTAATTGATCAATTAAACCTTCCAGTTCTTGCTTTGATCGGAAATCTAGGTGATCAAAAATAGAAGATGAATCAGAAATTCCCAGTAGCCCTTTAAAAAGAGCATTTGAATCCTCAACATTTCCTTCTATATCTAAAAAGACTAGATAAAAATGCTCGGACTCCTGAAAAAATTCAGGAATTAGCTGTTCGATATGTTCAATGCTGATCAATTTGGGTGTAAAACTTGGGGTGATAATCCAATAAGTACTCTTCGAATATTGCAAAAAAATTTTATTAAAAAAAAGACTCAATTGATAGAACAAAATTCTATAAACCAGACGTTTACGGGATAAAATTTGTTTGGACAATGTAAAAAGTAAGACCTAAACCAAAAAATGCTTTTTGTCACCAAAAAGTACTTGAATTTTTTTTTGAAATTTTCTAAAAAAAATTACATCCAGTTTGATTCTAATTGCGAAAAACTCGTGTAATCAATCTCTTTGATCAATAAAATCAATGAATCAGTGAACTCCTGTTTACTGATTCTCACAGTAAAAGGGTAGGTATGGGAATCGGAGGATTTAACTTTTATAGACCCGAAAAGACGAGAGAGTTCAAATCGAGAATCAGAGTGAATTGCCACAAGGGCAGAATCAAATTCACAATTCTCAATCAAAAAAGAGGCATTTGTCGTTTGAATAACCATAATCCAAAAATTTGCTTTAAAAATACCAATTAATAAAATCTTTCAAACATCCCGAATAAAATTTTTAAAGAAAAGGGCAAATATTTGAATTGATAGTCAGGGGATTAAAAAAATTAGCTTTCAATCTTCAGATGCTTCGGCAGATTCCTTGCTTAAATCTTTTCATTTGGTTTATATTTGCATCGCCTAAAGGAAATGGTTAGCCATTAGGTGAAGGTTTATATGAAATCTTTATAATTGAATTGGAAATAATAAATAATACTCTTTTGTTAAAGAAGGGAAAAAATTTCCAAATCATAAAAATATTAGAGAGTTGGGTGAGTGGCTTAAACCAGCAGTTTGCTAAACTGTCGTACGGGTCAAACCGTACCGGGGGTTCGAATCCCCCACTCTCTGCTGAAATCCTTAAGAGAATTAGTTCGGGGTGTAGCGTAGCCCGGTATCGCGCCACATTTGGGATGTGGAGGTCGTAGGTTCGAATCCTGCCACCCCGACAAAAAGGGTGTCAAAAGACACCAAATTTGTACTAATCTTATGAAAACCAAGGATTTAAATAATTCTTGGTTTCATTTGAATAGTTTTGAAATCATAATTGAACGTGTCCTATTACGTGTCCTGTTTTTGGGAATCGTTTTTTAGTAACTTTAGTACGTTCAACTCATCGCAATAGACTTTTCACGGCGATTTGGCTTTCGTTTAACGGATTCAATAATCTTTAAAAAACGAAAGTGATGAAAACTACACACACTTTTATTATTCATTTTTGGTTGAAAAAGAAATCAATCAGGAAAGATGGTACAACACCTATTTATGCCCGAATTAGATTGGATGGTAAACCAGCTGATATCAGCACCAAAAAATCAGTACTTGAAAGACATTGGTGTCCAGTCTCGGAAAGAGTTAATCTAAAACATAAGGATGCATCCTTTATAAATGATTCTTTAGACGATATATCCTCAGAATTGAAGGCTTCATACCGTAGTTTACTCCAAGAAGGAAGATTCATTACTGTTCAAGACATAAAGCTTAGATATTTAGAAGAGGATAGCCCCTTGAGAACAATAAGGGAACTTCTTAAGTATCATAAAGAGAATGAAATCCCAAAACTAAAAAAAGGTACTGCAAAGAATTATGGTGCCACAGAAAAATATCTTCTCTCTTTTTTGTCCAAGAAGTATCGAACCTCCGATATGCCTCTAAATCAAATTAATTATTCTTTTGTTCTAAATTTTGAAAACTACCTCCGCAATTGTAAGCCTTTGATGAAATCCCAGCCATTAGGTAATAACGGAATAATGAAACACCTAGAGCGTTTTAAAAAGATGACTACGATTGCTTGTAAACTTGACTGCATCAAGCAAAATCCATTTGCTTTTTTTAATTCTAAGTTCACATCCTATGACCGTCAATATTTAACTATTGAAGAGCTTAGCTTAGTTGAAGAACTTGAGTTGACTGATTTCGGATTAAAAAGAGTACGTGATTGTTTCATATTTGCCTGCTACACGGGCCTCTCTTATATTGACTTAAAAAGGCTAAAACCTGGACAGATAGTTGTTGGAATAGATGGTGGAGAATGGATATATACAAAAAGGGAAAAGAGCAAAACAGCTGTAAAAATCCCTTTACTGAGCAAGGCCAAAGAAATTCTGTGCAAATATACTAATGACGGATATGGGAAGAACAATGACCTTTTATTGCCCGTTTATAGCAATCAAAAGTGCAATTCTTATTTAAAGAAAATTATCGCCAAGTGCGGAATTGATAAACATATTTCATTTCATGCAGCTAGGCACACCTTTGCGACTACCGTTACGTTGGCGAATGGAGTTCCTCTCGAAACAGTATCTAAACTTTTAGGACACCGAAGACTTTCTACCACTCAAAT
This sequence comes from Algoriphagus sp. UBA3586, assembly GCF_002376385.1. Classification (NCBI taxonomy): domain Bacteria; kingdom Pseudomonadati; phylum Bacteroidota; class Cytophagia; order Cytophagales; family Cyclobacteriaceae; genus Algoriphagus; species Algoriphagus sp. UBA3586. Next base: position 30,205 of record NZ_DFMT01000007.1, read on the forward strand.
ATATGCGCGGGTTATGGAGAAGAAAATCAGCGAAGATATTGCGGTACTTAAGACTAAGCTTGAATCCTCTAGTAGAAAAGATAATCTATTGGAGACCAGAACAGCCTAAATATTAATTTAAACTTGAAATTTCGAACTAAGAATTACCACCATATCAATGACTTACAACTATTTGAACGAAAGAAAATTATTATATTTAGAAATATTTTGAATTCAAAGTCGATATTACAGAGTATCTATTTACACTAACCATTCCTGTTTAAAGACATTGTATTAGCGAATTCATATAATGCAAAGCTAATTACATTTCCAATAATGGGAAGCCCTATCTATTGGATGTAGTGAAATATCCCAATTACTCTTACTGATTCTGAATTCCGTAAATCGTGAGAAAATGATACATATTTTCACTACTGGAGGTACTATTGAAGGGTTGGATTATGATAAACCAAAGGACGCAACGCTTCAAAACACCATCTCCATTGAGGATTTTCTTAACTGCGCAAAAGTATCATCACCCTTTAGGCTTGAGAGAGTTTTTCAAAAAGACAGTCGTTTCATCACCGCTGAGGATAGATTGGAATTGGCCGAAAAGATTACTGCTGCCTCTTCAAATCAAATTCTTGTTACCCATGGTACCTTGACTATGGCTGAAACTGCGAAATTTTTAGGCAAGCTTGGTTTGGAAAAGACTATAGTGTTGGTGGGTTCCCTTAAATTGGGAACTGATAAGGATTCTGATGCTCCATTTAATTTGGGCTTTGCCTTTGGAGTTCTAGATTTTCTGGAATATGGTGTCTATATCGCCATGAATGGAGAAGTTTTTACTTGGGACAATGTTCGGAAGAATTTGGAATCTAACCAATTTGAAAAGGAATTCTAATGAGTAATTGTTATGTTCGGCACTTCAATACATTGGACAACTTTTTTCTATCTATTGATAGATACTTTCATATTGATTTTCGCCATTTTCCAGAATGCACGCCTAAGACATAACAATTTAAAAAGATATCTTGGTTTAGCCGTCCTATTTGTCCTTTACAATTTCACAGGAGGATTTCTACCTTTTGAAGGTTTTCCTGGACCATTTATTTTGCAATACATCATTACATATGTAGTGGCCATGACCATGGGTATTTACCTATTTTATTATATTTATAGGGAATATGACATTACATTTTTAAACGTCCATTTAACCATTTCAAATATTTCAATTTATGGTGGATTATGCTTTCTAGGGCTTTATTTGTTACCTTATTATCTTACTGGTTCAATAGATATTGCAAGGATGGCATTCGCTTTCCCGGTATCACTTATTTCTTTTTATTTTCTTTGGGCATTCAATAAAAAAATATCAAATTCTAAAAACCCTAATGACTTTGTACTCCGTCGAAATAAACTTGCCTTGTTGAGCGTGACATGTATGGTGCTTCTACCTGTACTTACAGTAATTGGCGATTATCAATGGCTAACCTTTACAATAATCAATATTTCTTTCTTTGCGATAACCGCCATTGAAATAGACAGATATCTGTTTTTCCTCGAACACAAAAGCAAATTGATTGAGGTGTTCGGATATTATAAGGACATAAAGGACAATCTTCTAGAACCGAAATTTTTCAATAAAGGACTTACGAGAAGGGAGATAGAAATTGCACTGTCAATTTTAGATGATCGCAACTACAAGGAAATTGGAGACGATTTCCATATCGCAGAAAGTACGGTTTCCAAACATGCATCCAATATTTATAAAAAAATGGATGTCAAGAGCAGAGTCGAGTTTTTAAATCGATTTAAACTCTCAGGGTCCTAAACCAATGACAGTAATTTTGATTCCGTAGTATAAATACGGACTGAACCGTATGTAAATACGCCATATATCCTTGGGTCTTGATTACTAAGGTGCTATATTAGATAGCAACTGTCTGGGTATAGAGGGTCAACCCCCAAACCACTATACAACCTTACCAAAAAATTGACCTCTATACAATTTTATAATTGTAAAAGAGGTGCTATGGATTTTAAGCCCTTCATAGATGGCCTTCAAAAAGATTTGCTAGAGGCCCAGGTAAATATTCCTAATGTCATTAAGAGGGCCAATCATTCAATTCGCCTGTGCCATTCGCTGCTATCCATTTTTAAACAAGGGGTTATTAACGACGGTTTTGAATCTATTGAAAAGGAAATAGAGTTTTTTAAGAGTTATAAAACTATTCCTGCCTCACAGTTAATTTATCATTCCCAAGTACGTTCTTTTGAACTAGAATTCCCCAGGGGAGATGAAAATGCCCAACGTAAATTCATTAAAAAACGATTGAACCGTATCAATCGATTTTATCGTAACCATACCAGTTTCAGCGAATATATCACGTCTGGGCGAACCCATTTTGATGAACAGTATTTTACCAGAAAACACCTCGATTCATTTCCACTTAATTTATCGCATGTTTACTTTCATGATGTGGATTTCAACACACCAAAAGATATGTTGTTGTCAGAATTCAAGGCATATGATTCCATATTGGTTTATCTCCAAAACCGTATGATCGATAAATCGAAATTACGCAGGGTAAATGCAGAAGAGTTGAACAATCAATTAAACCTCCAGTGGACGGCAAACAAATCTGCATTGACCGAATTGATTTACGCCCTACATTATAATCGGGTCATCAATAATGGTAATGCAGATATTAAGGAAATTGCGTCCGCTTTTCAGCAAGTACTACATTTTGATTTAGGGGATTTCTACAAAACATTTTCAGAAATCAAATCAAGAAAGATAAGCCGTACGAAATTTCTTGATGATTTAGCTTCTGGATTACAATCCCACATGGACAGCACTGATTTATAAAGGTCGGTTAAGCCCAATAAACCTTGATTTTAATTACCGTACTCCGGTTAACCTCCGGTTAGTGCATATAAATGTTCTTTTAGGGAATATTTTTGACTTCTTTGAACGTAAAACATGGTCAGAAAAGCAGGAAAATAGCCTTTTGTTCCCTAATAAACCCAAATGTTAAATTTTCACCCGACTCCCGTTGAACTGGTGAACAAAACTGGGTAAATCTGTTCAAATTTGTTCTCGAAAAGTCAAATTGCTGTAATCCCACCGCACTAAAAAATTCTAACCAGCGGTGGGATTTTAAAAACTGGAACAGATGCCAACAAGTATTATCACTACCGACGATTTACGGGAATTTAAATTGGAACTTTTAGAAGAGTTTGAGGAATTATTATCGAGTTATTTGAAAAAGGAACCTCCAAAGAAATGGTTAAGGTCTTCCGATGTCAAGAAAATGCTCAAAATCAGCCACAGCACTTTACAAAATTTACGAAGCAAAAACATTTTGACCACACATAAAGTTGAAGGTCTCTATTTCTATGACGCAGCTGAAATTGACAAAGTGCTAACAGAAGGTCAGACTACCACTCAATAAGGGTCATAATGAACTATATCAAACATTTGAACGCTATATTTTATAAGTTCTATGGGGATGACCGTCTTAATTACGCACACCTTAGTTTGTACTTTGCTCTCTTTTTCTATTGGAATCTGCATCGCTTTCCCGACGGTTTTTATGCCAATAGAACCGAAATCATGAAATTGGCAAAAATCGGTTCGCGATCTACATATCACCGGTTGATAAAAGACCTATCGGATTGGGAATATATCAACTACTTGCCTACGCAAAACCCCACTCAGAAAACCATGGTCAGAATGTCCCAATTCTGTACCAGTAGTAGTACAGAAACAGGACTTACTGGTACACTAATGCAACGCTACTGTCCCAAAAATATACCACTTACCTTATATATAAAACATTCAAAACAATATAAACTATCTAAAGAGAGAAAACCAAAAAATGAATTGGAGGTTATTGAATATTTTAAATTGAAAAATTGGCCTTCCCTGAATGCCGTTAAGTTCTTTAACCATTACGAAGGAGTAGGTTGGAAAATTGGAGGTAAAACAAAAATTGAGGATTGGAAGGCCATTGCTGCCAATTGGATGCTGAGGGCAGAGGAAATCAAAGAGAAACCCAAACTTCAAATAGTATCTAAGAACACGGATTACTTAATTACCAACGAACAAAAGAACTATGGAGAACCCCTCTAAAATAAGGGAAGGAAGTGTGGTCTACTCTTTGGGTGAGTTGGACGGTAGAAAAGTAGAATACGATTTTACCAAGGTGCTTATTTACTTGGAGGCAAAAGGCAGAATGCTCTTCGGAAAGCATTTTAAGATTTATGAAGAAGATAAGAGTGTTCTTTTGAGGCTTTGCAACTATATGGTCAAAGATTATGAGAACTGCTCAAAATATGGAATCGATCCTGACAAGGGTATTCTGTTGACGGGACCGGTCGGCTGCGGTAAAACCAGTCTGATGCGTTTAATACGCCATATCGTACCCCACAGAAGGCCTTATGAGCTAATTCCGGCCCGAAATGTTTCTTTTGGGTTTAATCATATCGGTTTTAAGATTATAGAGGATTATGGCAATGGAAGATTTTACTGCTTTGATGACTTAGGGGTAGAGCCCCTGGGTCGTCACTTTGGAAAGGATTGTAATGTGATGGGCGAAATTATCCTTTCCCGATATGAACTCTTTTTATCATCCAAAATACCCACGCATGCTACCACAAATTTAAATGCGGAAGAATTGGAAGAACGATATGGAAAAAGGGTACGAAGCCGGATGCGTCAAATGTTCAACCTGATAGCTTTTGATAAGAATACCAAGGACAAGAGAACTTAAAAATCAATATATGAAAATTGCCACCTTCAACATTCAGAATCTGTTCCATAGGCATCGGGATTTGGTTTCAACGAGTAGAACTAAAAATGCTACCGATTGGATAAGTGAATTAGACAGTCTTTTACGTAAACCCAACAAATCCATAAACGATAGTGAGCGAATCAATAATTTGTCCTTTCTTCTTGGTTTTGAAAAAACAGAAGACAATCCCTATGCAATACTCAAAAGACGCGCTGGGGAATTGTGTTTTAAAGGTAGGGTATTGGAAAATACAACCAAAGCATCCTTTCTTACAGACTGGCAGGGTTGGACGAAATTAGGGAACCGACCCATCCACGAAAAGGCTATATTCAGTAAGGCGTACATGATCGCGGAAACCAATCCAGATATTCTTGTTTTGCAGGAAGTGGAAGATCGTGCCTCGTTGATGGAGTTCAATTCCGAATTCCTGCCATTGCTAAAAATTACGCCATATCAGGAGGTCATGGTATTTGAAACCAATGATAATAGGGATTTGGGTATGGGCATACTCCTAAAAAACGGATATCACTTAAACGGATTTAAGAATCATCTACATGACTTGGATAAGGAAGGGTATTCGTTATTCGATATCGATTGTCAGGAATACGAGATTTGTACCCCCAACGGAGATTCTATCTGGGTTTTGAACAACCACTTTTCGGCAGACGAGGTCCAACGTCAAAAGCAAGCCCAAAAGGTGTCTGAAATCTATAAACAAAAACTAAGGAATGGAAAGGACTTGGTTATTGTCAGTGGAACATTGAATGAGGCATCCTACAGCCATTGCTTGGCTCCATTGCTTCGGGAAACGGATTTAATTGATGTCTCAAAGCACAAACGGTTTACAGCTGACAGGGATAATGGGAGTAGTGGCAACTATTTCAGTATGGGGGCTTACCGAATGGGGGTCAATATCAAACAAAAAGATTACTTCATGTTGTCTCCCAAGTTGTTCGAAATGGTTAAGGCTTCCGGAATGAATAGAATGGGCACCTGGCCTGAACGCAAACCGAAATGGAGGTTGTACCCATCAATCGCCAATAAGCAGCATGCAGCAAGTGAACATCCGTTGATTTGGGCTGATTTCAATTGATGCTGAACTTTGTTTTAAGCTAAAGTATGACCTTAAAATACCAATTCTTCATATTCGACGGGATTCGAAATTTCTGGCACGTTACCTGCATATTCCTTTCCTCTTAAGCGAGTTACGGTATGTGCCTTAAGCTCTTCTTCTGGATAAGACTGAATCAATTCTTCAATGGCTTTCTTTTGACCCTTATCCCAAAGATTTTCATCATAGGGCTCTATCCAATCATTCTCTAATTCCTCTGGCAGGATTAAGGGCATTCATGGGCCTTCCAGTTTGGGATTGTTATGAATCTTCGACATCAATGAGTTTCCTTCAGTGGTTACAATGGAAAAAGTATTCCAACGTGAACCATCTTCTTTGTTCGTCCATTCGCTCCAAAGCCCTGCCAAGGTAAGTGGGGCATCATCTTTTCTTGAAATATAAAATGGGTAGGTATTTCCCTCAAAATGATGGTGTTCATAGAAACCGTCGATATGAATCAAGCATCTTCTTTTCTTCGCAGAATCCCTAAAAGAAGGAAGTTCAAAGATAGTTTCTCCCCGAGCGTTTAAGGTTTTGTTCCAAATTCCATTTTTTTGCTTATCGTCCTTTACCCAAAATGGGACAAGTCCCCACGTCGATACTACTGGAAAGTAAGGGTCCTCATTGGTATAGATAAGAACAGAGGGGTGGTTAAAACCGGAGGAATGATGAATAGGTAAATCGGTCAATGGCAAAAGTTTTTCCATTATTTCTTCGATAGCATGAACGTCCCCGTCACGTTCAGCTCTTCTAAGCTGTGTTTCTAATTGCGTTTTGATGTCGTAGCACATAATAGATACTTTAATGGACACTAATTTAACGGAAGACTGTTAAAGTTGAAATATACAAAAAATCATTTTCTATATTTGGAAATATTCCATAAAAAAGGAAATAATCCAACAATCTAAATTTAATGAGAGATGTTGTTTTTAGAAATTATGACAGGTACGCAATTAAGCATTTGCTAAAGGAAATAGGAGAGCACCGACTGCGTACGGAATGCGAAAATAAGCACTTAAGCTTTCCAAAAAGACTGGCTCTGTTCTACATAGAGGCAGGGGACAGCAATACGATGTTAAAGTATAAATACCCTCAAAAAGGCACTTGGGGGCTGATGGTCATTGACAGGTATGATTTACCGGATTCGGGTTGGGTAAGGGTTCATTTGCAATGAAACCAAACAAGGACATACGGACAATCAATATCGGCATGCGTACATTGCATCTCATTGAAGGACTAACGATTAAGAATTATATACCGGAAGCTATTATGGGTAATGTTCACATGGCCTTGGCTGATCAAAATATGAAATGGGAAGATGAGGTCATTGCTAAATGCACTATGGTAATAAGCAATGGTAAATATGTCTCAATGATGTACGAACATGAACCCATTCGATTTAATGGGTTACTTCTTTTTACATTTTGCCAAGATGCCAAAAATGGGTATTGCTTTAACTTTCCCAAGAAGGGTAATCATATTGAGTATTATACAAGAAGGAAATAATAAAAATCACCTTAACATTCTCGGGTTAGAATAAGGCTTGAGAGTAAAAAACACAATTAGTCATAGAAGATTAAGATTCAATTATATCTATTTTAGTAGTATGAAAAGTTAGGCTCCTAGGAGTTCAACACTCAAGGCATACCCCTTGGGATTACTTATTAATCGATTCATTTTAAGCTCGTTTTAGAATTAAAATTATGGAAGTACCGGTAAAAAATATTGTAGAGCAAGTTGATTTAAGTCATGAAGACGTTTTACTTCCTTTGTTGGAATGTATTGTGAATTCAATTATCAGCCTTCAGCAATCGGAACTTCAAAAAGAAGAAAAGAAGATTCAAATTCAAATATTTAGAAACGTACTTCCTCAGAACCCCACTTTTGAAAATATCAAAACAATCTCTTCGTTCAAAATAATAGATAATGGTATTGGGTTTAATGAAAAGAATTTTGAGTCGTTTAAAACCCCATTTTCTCAAATAAATCAAGATTACGGATGTAAAGGCGTTGGAAGATTTACGGTTCTGGCTGCTTTTGAACAATTTCATGTAAAAAGTAATTATGAAGAAAGAGGAAAATGGTATAGCAGGAATTTTTCCTTTACTGTTAAGAACGAGATTAATGAAACCGAATTTAAAGAATCTGGGATAGAGCAATATAAAACGGTTGTTCATTTAGATAATTGTAATAACCAAGTGGTTTTAGAAAAGTCAGCCATGCCCTTGGAGATCATTTCAGCAAAAATAATGGACCATTGTCTAATTTATTACCTGAATAAAAAATTACCCCTAATAGAAATTTGGGATAAGGAGTATGATCAATTTACAAGCATAAATGAATTATTTAAAAAGGTTTCAAAAGATAAGGAACGTGTATTCAGTATTGGGAGCAGAAATTTTAGACTCTACATTACAAAGACAATAAAAGAAGGTAATCGCAAGAATAATTATTTGCATTATTGCGCTAATTCGAGGACAGTAGGTGATGGCAGAAACTTGAAATACGTAAATAATATCTTCAATCATCCAATTTTGTTAAATGGTAAAAATTACTTTTTTGACATTTATCTCGTTTCAGATTATCTTAATCAAAATGTTTATAAAACTAGAAATGGATTTAAAATTCCGAAGGAAAAAGAAAATTTACTCTTTAATGATGTAAACATTTTAACTCTTCAAGACATAGAAGAAAAAATTTCAGAGGTGATGGAAGAAGAGTATGCGCCTTATGTTAAAGAAGCAAAAGAAAGAAGCATTCAGAAAGTCCGGTCATACATCCGAGAAAAAGCTCCTAGATATAATTCTTTTCTAAAAAATCAAGATGTTTTAAAATCCATTCCTCCAAATCTTTCTGAGGATAAACTTGAAGAGCATCTATACAGCATTTCTTATAGTGCTAGGAAAAATGTTGAACATAATATTTCGCAATTCATTCATAGTAAATCGGTAAATGAAGAAGCTATAAAAAATATTATAAATGACATTAAAGAAAAGACCTCATATGATGTTGATAGCTTGGCAGATTATATGATGAGAAGAAGAGCTATAATAGATTTATTTGATAAATTCTTAGATGCAGATGAGAATAACCATTATAAATTAGAAGAGGACATTCACAATCTAATTTTTCCAATGGGTTTTACCAATAAGGAATTGGATTTTGAAAATCATAATTTATGGCTTTTAGATGAACGCTTCATTACGTACAAATTCATTGCTTCTGATAAACCCATAACCTCTTATTCTCAATTAAAAAGTAGAAAAGAAGCCGATTTAATGATGATGGACATACCCCAAATGTTCAACAATCCAATTAGTTTTGGAGATAGGAGCAGTGGTGAAGTGAACTCCATGGTAATCTTTGAATTTAAACGTCCCGGCGAGATTGCGCATCAAAAAAGGAAAACTGATTACAGATGGGAGTTTTCAGATTTAATTGAGCCATATTTTGAAGATTTTCTTTATTCACCAGTTAAAAAAAATTATAAGGGAAATCAGGTCATAATTAGAGAGACAACCCCAAAATTTGGTTTTGTAATTCTAGATATTATTCCAGAGGCACTGGCAAAATATAATACGAATAAAGGTTGGAAGACAACTCCATTTGGGACATTTTTCAAAATTCAACCAGGAACAAATATGCACATTGAAGTTATGACATTTCGAAAACTTCTGGAGTTTTCAAGAAACCGTCATAACCCATTTTTCGATAAGTTATTCGTTTATTAAAAAATGGTAGAAATTCAGTACAAATTGTACGACACAGAAAATATGTAGTGGTATAGATGTATGATTAACTAAACAACTATGAAGATAATTTTGTGAGGCAGTAGGAGGCTTTATTGGATTAATGGAAAATATAAACAGACCCTAATCAAAAAATTATATTCTATTGGAAGAATTAAAGTTAAATCATTTTGAAAATAGTTGAAGGAAACATATTTACGACCGAATGTCAAACAATTGTCAATACTGTGAATTGTTTCGGAATTATGGGAGCAGGCATTGCACTCGAATGTAGATACCGTTATCCCGAAATGTTTGAGCGTTACAAGGAAATGTGCGAGAAAAAGTTACTTGATATTGGCAAACTTTACCTTTATCATTCCACTAATAAATGGATATTAAACTTTCCGACAAAAAATCATTGGAAATACCCAACCAAACCAATTTATCTCGAAAAAGGACTTCTGAAATTCAAAGAAACTTACCAGCAAAAGAAAATTAAATCAATTGCCTTTCCTTTATTAGGTGCTCAAAATGGAGGACTTTCCAAAGATGAATCACTCGAACTATTACAAAAACACTTGAAAGAGGTAGAAATACCAATCGAAATTTATATTTACAAGGAGGACGCTTCGGATGACTTGTTCGACTTATTTAAAACTGCATTTTTATCTACCAGTTTAGACAGTCTAAAACGATTAACTGAACTAAAGAGCAATCAGATTAAAAAAATCATAGGAATTTTAGAAAAGGAAGATTTGAAAAATATGGGTCAGCTTTCTTCATTTAAAGGCATTGGAGAAACTACAATTTCAAAATGTTTCATTTACGCAATGCGGCCAGATATAAAAAATATTCAAACAAACTTATTCTGATGACAAAAGACAAAGCAAAACAGATTTTAGGACAATCAATTTCAAATCTGAACCAAAGAAGAGGTTCTGTGACCTCAAATGAACTTGAAGCCGAAGTTATTAATAATGCCTGCCTATATATTCTCAAAAATCAAAAAGACAAAATGCGAGAGGGCAACACAATTGAGGCAATGTTTATGGGTGCTTTAAATGCAACTCAAGATTTTGTGCCAATTGCAAAGGCGTTTACAGATGGTGCTATGGAATTATTTCCTGAACACTATACGGCTCAAGAAGCTATGGTTGCTACAATGGGAATTCAACAAAATGTAGCTTGGGATGGAATGTGGGATTTTTTGAGAGATTATTTTCAGAAAAATCACGGAATTCAGATTGACGAAGTAGAAACTGAACCAGCAATTTTTTACTCTACCAAACATAAACGTTATGAAAACAACTCATTTGTATCAGAAAGTGAAGTTGAGAGAACGATTAATTTGAATTTTGTTGACAATAAAGAAGAATTAGTTGTCGGTATTGCACCTTCTCTTTCACCTAAAAAAAGTTATAAATTAGAAAGCAATGGTAATAGCATAAAATATAAAGGCTACGACCCAGATTATCTATTCACAGTTACATATGATGACTTTGATGAAGTTGAGCAATTCGTGTTAGAAATGCCAAATAGAGGACTTAAAATTGTTTACTTTGAATAACCAAATGACTTACATTGACAGCTATAATAACAACGACTATATAAAAATCCTCAAACTTTTGCAGGACGAAATAGCAGTTATCAATAACTTTTTAACTTCTATTAGTCAAGATAACAACTTTAAAGAAATAACTGATTTAGAAAAATTTTACAATAATATTTTCAGTCAAGAAGTAATCAAAAAACATATCTTTTGTAAGATAAGTCAAGTTTACAAACCTCTCTACCTTTCAAATCCAGGTCCACATTCAAAAGGTAATTCATACTTCCATTTAACGCTAAAATTAGTAAGCGAAGAAATAAATTGGCTTGATAATCTTTACAACAAGGTTTTATCAAGATTTATAAGATTCTACAAACACCTTTTCTCAAAAATTGACAACTATTTTATTTCACAGAATAGCAAACAATTACAAAACTATGAGCAGGTATTTGAGAAAATAAAAGCCGAGGTTGAAGTATTTATTGACACAGTCGATAAAAGGGATATTTTATCAAAAAGAGAAAAACTAAAACCTGAATTACTAACTAAAATCCCTTTTGGCGGACTGTTTTATATTACTCATTCGGACAATTTACCGAGCATTCTAAACCTTGGCATATTGTCTCATAATTTAGCCCATAAAAATGGTTTCGTAAATACAGACATTTCTAATCAACAAGTTAACGCACGCAGAAATAGAATAGAACAAAGTTTAGGCGGGAACATTCACGATTTTGCTCCTTTATTCTTCACACTAAAAAATCCAACATTTTATTATTGGTGTAAAAACACTAATATGGACAATCTAATAATACTGAAAATAAACCCTCATATTTTATTAGAAAACAATGTTTCTTTTTCTGACGGAAATGCAGCAGTGAGAACAACTAAATTTTATAATAAGTTGAGTGATTTCAATAACTTGAATTGGACATTAATCAATAAAGGTTCTTGGAACCATTATGAATTTCAAATCAAAAACGAACAGAAACGAACGATATGTGCTGAAGTTTTGACGAAAGACAAAATTCAAACTCATTACATTGATGAAATTTTCGTTTATAGCAAGGATTCTTTAGGGAAAATATTCCCTTTGTTTCCAAATCATTTAGGCATTAAGGTAAATATGAATAAAAGCCTGTATTTCTAATGAACACGAACTAAATTTTAAAACAATTGACATACTGAGCCTAGAATCATTATTTATTTGCCAACAGTTTAACTATAATTTTATAGAATTCATTCATAATGTCTCTTAAAAGTGAAATCAAAATCTTCGATACCTCAATCATAGTTGAAAAATTTCAAAAGCGTTTCCAAAATCAAACATGCATACCCAGAAATAGTACTTACCTTTTCGTTATGTTCTGCCTCCTCCAAATTGGATATAAATCCCAATTCAAGGAGCACACTTGGGCATTGGGTAGCTTCCCGGAGTACTTGAAAATTGGCATATTTAACACCTCTGTTTTTAAAGCCTAATTTTTCATGGAGTCCAATTGCGAATTGCTCGGCCAAGTATTGGGACCATGGTTCCCCTTTTTTAACATAGACTTCAATTCCCTGAGCTGCTTGCCGAATAGCCTGATTACAATGGATGGAGACAAACACATCGGCTTTTAAGGCCTTAGCGAGTTTGGTTCTATCTCCCAAGGAAATTAAGGTGTCCGAGTATCTAGTGAGATATATTTCCAATGAATCATTGAATAGTTCTCGGCTAAGCCTAACGACTTCCTTGGCAATATCAATAACCACGTCTTTTTCCTTTAGGCCATTGATACCAACCGCGCCAGTATCAGAACCTCCATGTCCGGGATCTATGATAACAATGGGTTTTTGATTTCTCTCCTGTCCAAACATGGGCTGTAAACCAGAATATATTATCCAAACCAATACGTAAAAACAATTGTGCTTCATTCACTGAAAATCTTAAGTGCGTGTTGCACAATTTTCATCGATTTAGGTGATTGATTTAAAATCCAAGAAATTTTAACGTTCCCGACTGTTAATTTTTAGCCGATTCTCCGCATTCCTTCCTTTTCATTTCAAATTCGTCAACAACAATATATCAACCGCCCTCTTCGGGCACTAAAACGAATAGTGATGAAAAGAATAAACAAAGTAATCTGGTTGTTGCTGTTGGCAACGGCCCCTACTTATGCCCAAATTGGTGGTATCGAAGATTCGGTCAACGACATCTCCGATACCATACGTACCATTTTCCCCATTATTCTAGGGGTCATTTTCCTCGTGGGTTTCCTGTTCAATGCGGGACATTTCTTTGGTGAAAACGCCGACCTTAAGAAAGGGATTACTCGTGTATTGGTATTTGTGCTTATAGCCGGTGCCGTCGTTGGCATCTTTACCTATTTGATAACCTTGGTCGTATAATGAAGAGTTACCCGATATACCGAAACATTCGTAAACGTGCGCTGATATTCGGGCTTCCGGTTTCCTTGTTCGCATTACAAATGGCGGCAGTTATCGGTTCGCTATTGGTGATAATATTCTCTTTCAGTTTCCTTTTGGTTGTTGGTGGCCTAGGTGTCAATTTTACCTTGTATGCGATGCTTCTGAAATTAACGCATCAACCACACATGCTGCATTTTCAAAAGGTTTTTCCGAGTGCCATATCCAACAAAAAAACAACCGCGCTGTGTTATGAGGATTAATCTAACCCAAAACTACCCGATTGTGGATATTCAGGACAATCTAGTCTTTGCCAATAATGGTAACCTGGTATTGTGTTATAAGGCAGATTTGCCGGAGGTCTATTCATTATCGGAAACCGATTTTGAGGACTTGCACGGCAGTTGGTTTCAAGCGTTGAAATCGTTGCCGGCCGGAACGGTCATCCATAAACAGGACGTTTACCAAAAGTTAGCATATTCGGCCGAGCGTTTACCGAATACGACTTTTTTGGAAAAGGCGACCCATCAACATTTTAAGGGCAGGGAATATATATCGCATCAAACGTATCTCTTTTTCGTATGGCCCAAGAATAGAGGCCTCAACAAATCAAAATATGTGAATCCATTTCGAGGAATTCCAAAAGCCATTCCTGAAAAAATGACCGTAGCTGTAGAAAGTTTTACGGCATCCGTTCGCGATGCAATCGGTTTTCTCAACAACAGCTATAAACTTGATTTTACACCGCTAAAAGAAAGTGAAATCCTTTTGATGACTGATACCTATTTCAATGGGTTCAATCAAGACTTCGATACCGACATTGTCCTCAATAAAGACCATGGCCAAATAGGCAATCATTATTTTGATGTACTGGCCGTCAACAATGAATTGTGTTTTGGCGAATCGGTAAGCAGTAGCAAAACGAATGATGCTTTTACTTCAGATGATTTTGTCTTTCATCAAGGCTTTATCGACGGGTTAGGGCTAAATATGAACGAAAACCATATCGTTAACCAAATTATCTATTTTGACGATAAACACAAATGGAGAAAACTGTTAGAAAAACGGCTAGAGGAACTAAGCAAAAGTTCCAACTTCGGTACGCAGAACAAGGTCGTACATGGTAAAATCAGTACCATTCTGGACCAAATCAACCAGGACGATAATGCCCGAATCGTACGAGGTCATCTTAATGTGGTTTTTTGGAGCGACCGCCTGGCTGATTTAAGTAAAATTGCTTCTCGGATTAAAACGGAGTTCAAGGAACTGGATATCATACCGTATTTTCCAAAAGGGGAAGAGCGAAAACATTATTTGCTGAATAGCTATTGTTGCTTCGCATCCAACTTTTCCGATGAAGATCTATATGTCACCGACCTGAAACATGCCCTTTGTCTGCTAATCAACAATACCAACTATAAATCGGATGCTACGGGTATCATTTTTAACGACCGGCAACATAACATACCGGTCATTAAGGATGTATGGGACGAAAAAAAGCGGCGCATCAAGGCACGGAACTTTTCAATTTTTGCTCCCACGGGAGAGGGCAAGTCGTTTTTGGCGAACAACATTCTTCGTCAATATTTTGAGCATGGGGTACGCTTGGTCATCATTGATTTGGGCGGCAGTTATACCAAGTTTGCAAAGCTCTATCCCGATCAATACATCACCTTACGCTACGAGCAGGGAAAGAACCTGGGCATCAATCCCTTTTATATCAATAGTCTACATGACCTAAGCCCGGAGCGGTTGGAAGACCTTACCGTCTTCCTTTTGGAGCTCTTTGCTTCGGGTCTTAAGGTCGCCAAAGCACAAGAAGTCGCATTGAAGAAGATTCTTCAACATTACTATAAGCACAACACCAATGAAACACATTCGTTGGAAGCTTTTTACAATTTTGTCCAGCAGAAGAAAGAAACCCTATTGGATGATTTGGGCATCGATAAGGCCTATTTCAATACCACAAACTTTCTGCACATCATGTCGGAATATGTCGGGGACGGACTCTACAGTTTTTTATTCGAGGTAAGTGAAGACCAGTCTTATAAAATCGAGGACAAACGCCTTATTGTTTTTGAATTGGATGAAGTGAAGGATAACAAGGAAGTCCTTTCTGTAATGCTGAAGCTTATCAAATCTGCCATTCAGCGGACCATCTGGCGTAACCGTGCCGAAAAAGGGATTATCCTGTTCGATGAGTTCGCCAAACAATTGAAGTTTGATAACGTGCTGGAAAGTGTCGAATTCTACTATCAGGCCATACGAAAACAAAATGGGGCGATTGGGATTATTCTTCAGTCCATCAACCAATTACCAAGTAATTCTACTTCGGCAAGTATCCTTGAAAATACCCAGGTTATTTATAGCCTTCGAAATGAAAAGGGGTACGCCGAATTGGTCAAAAGACTAAGCCTTTCTAGCCATGACCTAAACCAGTTGAAATCTATCAAGAACGATTTGAAAGGGCAGCGGAAGTACACCGAAATCTTTATCAAGATAGGGAAGGAGAGCAACATCTTTCGTTTGGAAGTGCCACCCGAGGTGTATGCGGCCTATCTCACTGACGGCTCGGAGAACGAAACCATAATGGCCATTTATGGTAAAACCAATGATATGGAAACGGCTATCATGGAATTTGTAAAACAGAAATTTCAAAAATCATATTCACACTTAAAAAAATATGTGTATCCGCATCAATGCAC
>NZ_DFMT01000030.1:0-60419 GCF_002376385.1 Algoriphagus sp. UBA3586
GAATACAGGCAGGCGCTCAGGCTTATATTAGAGTGATTTATGAGGCAGCCTCATTAGAATTAATGCTTTTCGTAAACGAATTCAGGTTCTAGCACTTCCACATTTCCTGATTCATTGATGTGATCTAAAGTCACGAGTTTGGTTTCATTGATCAGCATAGGATCGTATTTGGCTGCTATACGGATATAGTTCTCCGTAAATCCATGCATTTTTCCGTCTACGATATCTTCTTCAAACAGAACGGTATATGATTTCCCCAAATTCTCCTCGTAAAATTTCCTTCTTTTTTTCTCAGATAAAATTCTCAGCATCTTAGAGCGCTCATTCCGCTTTTTCATAGGAACCACTCCATCCATTTCAGCTGCCCGGGTATTGGCTCTTTCAGAATAAGTGAAGACATGCAGGTAAGAAATATCTAGCTCGTTTAGGAAATTGTAAGTTTCCAAAAATAGCTCATCTGTTTCTCCAGGGAAACCAACAATTACATCTACCCCAATACAGGCTTGAGGCATCAAGCTCTTGATTTTTGAAACGCGGTCTTCGTACAATTCCCTCAAATATCTCCTGCCCATACTTCGTAATATAGTGTTGGAACCAGATTGAAGGGGAATATGAAAGTGAGGAACGAAGCGTTTGGACTTGGAGACAAATGAAATGATCTCATTTGTCAACAAATTGGGTTCAATGGATGAAATTCTAAATCTGTCTATCCCTTCTACTTCATCCAAAGCCTCTACTAAGTCGCCAAAACGCTCGTTTCTTTTACCATCAACGATTCCAAAATCGCCGATATTCACACCTGTTAGTACCACCTCTTTCACATCAGTTGTTGCTATTTCTCCAGCTGCTTCTAACACTGAGGCGATGGTATTACTTCGGCTTTTTCCTCTTGCTAAAGGAATGGTACAAAAAGCACAACCATAATTACATCCGTCCTGAACTTTCAAAAAGGTTCTAGTTCGGTCATTGATAGAGTAAGCATTATTGAAAGACTTTGCCTCTGTGATTTCACTCGCTAGGACTTTCGCTTCCTGTTCTTTGGCGAAATCTCCCAAAAGTTCGATTAATCGGAATTTTTCAGCGGCACCCAATACGGCATCCACTCCCTTGATTTCGGAAATTTCTCTGGGTTTTAGCTGGGCATAACAACCGATAATGGCTACATAAGAATTAGGAGATATCTTTTTAGCCTCCTTTACTATCTTTTTACACTTCTTGTCAGCATTTTCTGTAACAGAACAAGTATTAATGATGAAAATATCAGGGGAATCCTGAAATTCCACTTTTTTGAATCCCTTGTCTTCGAATTGTCTACTGATGGTGGACGTTTCTGAGAAATTCAGTTTACATCCCAACGTATAAAAGGCTACCTTTTTCACAAATTTCCTCCTGATTATGAGTTTGCAAAGGTAAACATTCTTGTCTTGTTTTCAATTTTCCAATTATGGGACTAAAAAGTGGTTGAAATCGGGTAGATGCCTTCTAAAACACCGTGTTTTATTGAAAAAAGTGTAAATTTTTCAAAAAAATGATTCAAAAATGAGGCAAAAGCATTTTGGAACACATATTTTTCTATTTTTGCTGGTACAATTTTAAACCACAAATGTAGATATGGCAACACTAAGACAGCAGGCCTTGACAATGGTTCAAGGCAGACCGCGGGTACAAGTAACCCCACCGGCCCCAAAAATTTCAGACTTCTTCGGCACAAATGTCTTTGGCATCAGCCAAATGAAGCAGTCTTTAGCTCCTTCAGTTTTCAAAAAAGTAATGGAAGCTGTAGATAAAGGAAGCAAAATTGATGTAGCAACCGCAGAAGAAGTGGCATCTGCTGTAAAAACTTGGGCTTTGGCCAAGGGTGTTACACACTACACACACTGGTTTCAGCCATTAACTGGCTCCACTGCTGAAAAGCATGATTCATTTTTCGATGCGCATGCAGGTTTGGAAAAGTTCAAAGGTTCTGCTCTAGTTCAGCAAGAGCCGGATGCATCTTCTTTCCCAAACGGAGGTATTAGATCTACTTTCGAGGCTAGAGGATACACCGCTTGGGATCCTTCTTCTCCAATTTTCATTTTCGACAAGACGCTTTGTATTCCAACTATTTTTGTTTCTTACACAGGAGAGGCATTGGATTACAAAACACCTTTGTTGAAGTCATTAGAAGCAATCAATGATGCAGCTGTACAGATTTGTCAGTTGTTTGATAGAAATGTTCGCAAAGTGTCTCCATCTCTAGGTGTAGAGCAGGAGTATTTTGTGATTGATAAAGCACTTTACTCTGCTAGACCTGACTTGGTCATGGCTGGACGTTCTGTATTTGGACACAACCCTGCTAGAGGTCAGCAATTAGAAGATCATTACTTTGGTTCTATCCCTACCAGAGTGAAGGATTTCATGATGGATTTTGAGATCGAAGCTCATAAGTTGGGTATTCCAGTTTCTACCCGTCACAATGAAGTAGCTCCAGGTCAATTTGAAGTTGCTCCGGTATTCGAAGAAATCAATAAGGCGGTTGATCACAACCAATTATTGATGGATATGATGGAGAAAGTGGCTGAGAAGCACGGTTTGAAAGTTTTATTCCATGAAAAACCATTTGCAGGTGTAAATGGATCCGGAAAGCATAACAACTGGTCTTTAATCACTGATACTGGAATCAACTTGTTCCAGCCAAGCAACTCTGCCCGTGAAAATTTGCAGTTCTTGACTTTCTTGGTAGCTACAGTGAAAGCTGTTTATGACAATTCAGATCTTTTGAGAGCAAGTATTGCTTCTGCAGGAAATGATTTCCGATTGGGTGCAAATGAAGCTCCTCCGGCAATTATCTCTGTATTTTTAGGGGAAACCTTAACAGCCATCTTGGATGAGTTGGAGAAAAACGGAAATATCAAGATTGAAAAAGGTGATAACATGTATATGAAATTGGGTATCTCTAAGATTCCTGAAATCATCTTGGATAACACTGATAGAAACAGAACTTCTCCATTTGCATTCACCGGAAATAAATTTGAATTCCGTGCTGTAGGGTCAAGTGCAAACTGTGCAGGACCAATGGCTACTTTGAATGTCATCGTGGCTGAAGCATTGAAGACAATGGCCAAGGACATCGAAAAAGAAATCGAGTCTGGCAAAGAGAAGAAATTGGCGATTGTTAATGTATTGAGAAAATACATCAAGGAATCCAAGAAAGTAAGATTTGAAGGAGATGGATACTCTGAAGAATGGGAGAAAGAAGCTGCTAGGAGAGGTCTTTCTAACTTGAAGTCTACTCCTGAAGCTTTGGATGTTTATAGCAAAAAATCCACCAAGGAGCTATTTGCAAAACACAATGTGATGAATGACCTGGAAGTTCATGCCCGTCATGAAATCATGTTGGAAAACTTCATCAAGAAAGTTCAAATCGAAAGCCGTGTAATGGGTGATCTTGCTTTGAATCATGTGATCCCAACTGCTATTCTTTATCAAAACAAATTGATAGAAAATGCAAACGGTTTGAAAGGTCTAGGCTTAGATCATTCAGCAGCTGTAGAAACAATCAAAGAGGTTTCCAAGCACATCGAATCATTGAAGTCTAATGTGACTGCAATGACTGAGGCTAGAAAGCAGCTGAATAAGGAAGATGATATCGTAAAGAGAGCCAAAGGATATCAAACAGACGTAAAAGAAGCATACTTCGAGAAAATCCGATACGCTGTCGATAAACTGGAGCTTTTGGTAGACGATGAGTCTTGGCCATTAGTGAAGTATAGAGAAATGCTCTTTATCAGATAAGAGAGAAATATAATTTAAGAAAGCCACCTTCTGGGTGGCTTTTTTTGTTTATGGAACTTTTAAATCCCATTCTGAAAGGCGTTAAAAAAAATTCTTAGTTATAATTTTCACTTTTCTAATTTTTCATTAAACTATTTTTTGAATTTTTAAATTTAAATTAATGAAGTTTGAATACTGAGCAGATAATTTTAATACTGATCCCTACTAGGGATTTATTTGTTTAATAAGAATCTACTCTTAAAGAAAAATAAAATTTCAAAAACGGACACTTTTAAAAAAAAATTAAAGAAGAAATACAATTTTGATAAAAAAAATCATAGAATTGTTTTTAATATTTTTATTAATTTTTAGCTTTACCCAATAGAGTTGCGTTTAAGGTCTGATATACAAGATAAGGCATGGTGTATCAGTTTTTTATCAAATGTTTTGATTGTAAAAATTTATAAAAGCCAAATTTTATGAAAATCGGTAGGCTGCCAATTTTATTTCACAAAAACCCGGGGAACCGGAATTCCAATTCAATTTATTTCTAACCCTTTATTACCAGCTATGAGAAAAATTTTATCGATCTCGTATGGGCTAGCCTTTTTGCTCTTTTTGAGTTTGCAGGCATATGCCCAGAATCGCATCCTGACAGGCACTGTCGTGGGTGAGACGGATGGTTTGCCCATCCCTGGGGTGACAGTCTTAGATAAGACTAACCAGACCGGGACGACCACAGATGTGGACGGCAAGTACTCTATCAGTGTCAATTCGAATTCAGTTTTAGTCTTTTCTTTTATAGGTTATGCGACTAAGGAATTTACTGTTGGCAATCAGTCTGTTTTAAATGTTACACTTTCTGAGGACGTTTCTGACCTAAGTGAATTTGTGGTGACTTCTTTTGGTATGGAGCGTGACAAAAAAGCTTTGGGATATTCCGTGACCCAATTATCCGGAGACAAATTTACAGAGTCCCGAGCCATCAATTTGGGGAACGCGCTGACTGGTAAGGTGGCAGGGGTAAATGTTACTCCTCCGGCAACAGGAGCGGCAGGTTCAACTCGTGTTGTAATTCGGGGTGGATCTTCTCTAACAGGAAATGATCAGCCTTTATATGTAGTGAATGGCGTTCCTATTGAATCAGGCAACTTAGGCTCAGCAGGCCTTTGGGGTGGAAATGATGCAGGTGATGGATTAGCAGCGATTAATCCAGATGATATTGAGAGTCTTTCTGTATTAAAAGGGAATACAGCCGCTGCATTGTATGGTGCCAGAGCTGCTAATGGTGTAATCTTGATTACAACCAAGGCTGGTCGCGCCAGAAAAGGTGTGGGGGTCTCTTTCAACTCCAATTTCACTGTAGAAAGTGTAGTGGACCAAACCAATTTCCAGAGAATTTATGGCCCTGGTCAGGATGGCAGAAAGCCATTGACTCAGGATGAAGCAATCAATACTGCAAATAATGGCTGGGGAAGCAGATACGATGGTTCCCAGACAATTCAATTTGATGGACAGCAAAGACCTTATTCTTATTTAGGTGAAGATTTTACTGATTTCTACAACATGGGTAAAACTTGGAATAACTCCATTGCTCTTTTTGGTGGAAATGAAAATACCACTTATCGTTTCTCATTTTCCAATTTGGACAACAGAGATGTAGTTCCAAATGCTGGCTTCACCAGAAATGTTGCCAATATCAATGTGAATAGCAAGCAGGGAAAATTCACATTGGCCGTAACTGGACAATACTCTAAGCAAAATGCTGAAAATAGACCTAGACTTTCTGATTCGCCAGGAAATGCCAACTTCTCAATGGTTGTAAAGCCGGGTAATATTCCTTTGGACGTGATCAAAGGGGATCCAAATAAGCCTGGAGCTTTGCCTGACGGAACTGAATTGAGATATCAGTCCAATGTTTTCCAAACCAACCCATATTGGGCTGTTTACCAATGGGGAAGAGAAGACGTAACTGATCGAGTATTGGGCAATATGTCTTTGAAATATGATTTCACGGATTGGTTGTATGCTCAGGGTAGATTTGGTACGGACTTCCAAGTTAGAGATGAATATGCTTTTGAAGCATATGGGACCGCATTTAAACCAAGAGGTAGTTATAACACTACCATGACTACTATTCGAGAAAATAATGCAGACCTATTAATTGGTTTCGATAAATCTTTTGGAGATTTTGATGTAGATGGTTTTGTAGGTTCTAACATCATGAGAAGAACCATAGAAAATCAAAGAGGTGGTGGGAATGATCTTGTTGTTCCTTTCTTCCACTCTGTGACGAACGTAGCTGCTCCGACTTTCGGGTACGGTTTTTCTGAATTGGGAATCAATTCTTATTTCGCTGCTGCAAACGTGGGCTATAAGAATATGATTTTCTTGAACTTGACAGGACGTCAGGATCAGTTTTCAACTCTTTCTCCAGCGAATAGCAAGTTATTTTATCCTTCTGTAGGTCTTTCGGCTGTGATATCAGACATGCTTGAAATGCCAAACTTTGTCACATTTGCAAAATTGAGAGGTAACTGGGGACAAGTAGGTGGTGGAGCACCGAATCCATATGCTTTAAACTTGACATACGGACTTGTTGGAGCAGGACACTTGGGGGCCAATTTAGGGCAGATCAATAATGGTTCTATACCAAATGCAAATCTAGCGCCTTATACGTCTACTGAATATGAAATTGGAGCTGATGTCCGATTTATGGATAATCGATTGGGAATCGATGTCGCTTATTATAAAAGAAGAACCTCTGACGATATTCTAGCTACTGGAATCTCAGCAACTTCCGGTTTTGGATCTACTACGGTAAATATTGGTGAGTTGGAGAACAGAGGTATTGAATTATTAATCAATGCTACTCCTATCATGGGTGAATTTAGATGGGATATCTCATTCAACTTTGCCAATAACCAATCTGAAGTATTGAGCTTGGGAACCAACGCAGCTGGTGATCCTATAGAGTTTATCAACTTAGATGAAGCTAGAACCAGAAGAGAAAGAATCAGACACATTGTTGGTCAGCCTTTAGGTATGATTTCAGGTTTCAAGCATTTGGAAATCAATGGACAAAAAGTTTACGATGCTAATGGATTCCCAGTAACAACCAATGGCTATGAAACTATTGCTGAGGGTCGTCATCCAATTTCCGGAGGTATTACCAATACTTTCTCATACAAAGGGTTCCGATTGATGGCTTTGATCGACTTTAGACAAGGTGGGTCAATCATGTCAGGTACTGATTATTTTGCATACCAATATGGACTACATCAAAATACTCTGAATGGGCGTGATGGTTCGTTGACTGTAAGTGGAGTCACTCCAGAGGGTACTCCCAAAACCTGGACAATTCCTGCAGATCCTTCCGATCCAACCAAGTATTTGATTGACAATTACTGGCAGCGATATGCGCAAGTGACAGAGAATATTGTCTATGATGCTTCATTTGCCAAACTGAGGGAATTCTCTTTTGGATATACCTTCCCGAGAGCATTTATAGAAAGGACTCCGTTCCAGTCATTGTCCCTGTCTTTGGTAGGTAGAAACTTGGCTATTCTTTGGAAAAACACACCTAACATTGATCCTGAAGCAGCCTATACTACTTCTGGAAATGCCCAGGGTTTGGAGTTTTTCTCTGTACCAGCAAACAGAAGCTTTGGATTTAATCTATCTGCTAACTTCTAAGTCGGTTCAACCCTAAACTATTGAAACAATGAGAATTTTAAATAAAATGACCGGTCTGGTGTTGGCTTCTTTGCTTTTTGCTACTTCCTGTAGCGAACAGGACTTACTTGACCTAAACGTGAATCAAAATGCAGTCGAGGATATCGACATGCAATACCTCTTTTCCCTAGCGACATTGCGAATCGGAGGGGAATATGAAAATACTAGGGCCAATATGTTGTATGCAGCTACAATGATACAGCATACAGCTTCTACAGCAGGCTACTTCAGTGGAGATAAGTATTTCTATTCAGCCCAGTATTCTGGAGCTTATATGGAAAGACATTTCACCGATGTGATCCGTCTCTTTTCCGAAGTAATCCGAAAAACCAAGGATAAGCCAAATGAGGCAAATGTAAATGCTGCGGCAACTATACTTCGAACTTTTGACCTATTAAGAATGACTGATATGTATGGAGATATTCCTTACACGCAGGCAGGTTATGGCTTGGAAGGTGAACAAAACTGGTTTCCAGCGTATGAGCCACAAAAGGAAGTTTATTACAAAATGATCGATGACCTTAAGGCCGCTAGGGATAAATTTTCTTCTTCTGCAAGACCTTTAGGAGTTCAGGATTTTATTTACGGAGGAGATATCTCAAAGTGGAAAAAGTTTGCTAATTCTCTATTGATGAGAATGGCAATGAGAATGAGCAATGTTGATCCAGCAAAGGCTCAGGAAGTTTTCACAGAAGCAAATAGCAGTGGTGCCTTTACCAGTAATGATGATATTGCTTTTATCCATTATGCACCAGGGCCTCAAGGGGTAAATAGAAATGGTTTAAATGATGGTTATTGGAACACTTATAAGTATTCTAGGGATTGTAAGATTTCCAAAACATTCATGGACTGGATGAATGCTAACAATGATCCAAGAAAAATGATCATTACAGGTGGAATAGGGAATCCAGAAAATGCATCCACTTGGATAACTGCTCCTGAAGAACAGATAGGGATGCCAAATGGCTACAATTCAACTAATATTAGAGATGTTGTTGCTCCTGGAACTTTGGATCGTTTTACGATTGTTCAGCAAAACTTCTCTATGTTGAATTTGAAATATTTGGATTGGGAAGACCCTTATTACTTGATTTCTTATGCAGAGGTTGAGTTGATGAAAGCAGAAGCAGCGTTGAAAGGCTGGATTAACTCGAGCGCAGAGTCTCATTTCACAGCTGGAGTGAGAGCAGCCATCAATTCATGGGTGTATTTTGATCCGGATTTTTCAGTACCTGCAAATGAAGTTTCTGCTTACATAGCAGGAAGAGGATTTGCAGCCGCATCAAATCAAGATAAACTACGCTTGATTGGTGAAGAGTATTGGGCAGCTACTTATTTGAATGATATTGAATCTTGGTCCAATTGGAGAAGAACAGGCTATCCTGCTTTGACTCCTACACAAGATCCTAATGCATTTGAAGGGAATTTTATTCCAAGAAGGTTGAGATATTGGGAATCAGAGATCGGTTCTAATCCTGAAAACTATCAAGCGGCCACTTCAAGAATGGGTGGTGATTTATTCGCTACTAGAGTTTGGTGGGACGGAGGAAATTAATCCTCATCTTTCTTAATTTTGACAGAGGTTTTGATGAATTTCAAAGCCTCTGTTTTTTTAATTCTAAATTGAATCTCTATGAGACTATCTTTCATCTTCCTAGCTATTTTGATTTTCAGTTGTGCTCCCAAAGAAGAAGCACAAGACTATCCGGAAAAAGATTACCACATTGTAGGCTATGTGGCGGGTTGGAAAAATATCAATCCAAAAAAAATCCCTGCAGATAAGTTAACGCATATCAACTATGCATTTGCTGATGTGAAAGATGGGATAGTCACCCATATTGATGACAGAAAGGCAAAAGACAGCACCAATTTAGCAGCTTTACAATCCCTTAAACTCATTAATCCTGATTTAAAAATTCTCATTTCAATTGGTGGATGGACTAGGTCTAAAGGTTTTTCTGATGCTGTTTTAACTGTCGAGGGGATAAAAAAGCTGACAGCTTCCGGAGTTGAATTTTTGAAAAAACACCAATTGGATGGATTGGATTTTGATTGGGAGTATCCTGGCTTACCGGGGGATAATAATCCTTACCGAGCAGAAGATAAAGATAATTTTGTAGCCATGCTCAAGAGTTTTCGTTCAGCATTGGATTCTTTGGGAGAGTTGGACAATAAGCATTATTTGATGACTATTGCTTCGGGAGGATTTAGAAAATATTTGGAAGTCAATAATATGGCCGAAGCTCAAAAGTATTTGGATTTCATCAACATCATGGCTTACGATTTTTATACTGCAGGAGATGAAATTACAGGGCATCATGCCAACCTGTATCCCAATGGAAGCAAAGGGATGTCTGCTCAAACTGCAGTAAACGAGCACATAGAATTTGGAATACCAGCTGAAAAACTAGTATTGGGAGTTCCTTTCTATGGTAGAATGTGGAAAGGGGTAGACTCTGAAGATAATGGTCTTTTTCAAGCTGGAAATTTTGAAATGGGGCTTCCTTATCATCAAATCTATGCACTTTCAAAAAACTCCTCCTACAGTAGATTTTGGGATACTAAAGCCTCTGCTCCCTACCTGTTTTCACCATTGGATTCTACCTGGATTACTTTCGAAGATGAAGAATCCCTAAAAGCCAAAATGAAATTTGTCAAAGAGAATCAATTAGGAGGGGCAATGTTTTGGGAGCTTTCTGAGGACAATACAGGTACTTTACTAAATACACTTTATAATTCTTTGAATCCTGCTGACTCCAAATAAACTATTTAAGATGAGGACAATAATTGGAGTGGATATTGGAGGCAGTCATATTTCAGCAGCGCAGATAAACTGGAATTCTGGAAGCATACAACTTTCCAACTTTTATGAAGCAGATGTAGATACTTCTGGCTCAGTTGATGAAATCATTGACGCATGGTCAGAAGTAATTAAAAAAGTAGCTAATGGCAAACAGGCAATTCAACTAGGTATCGCCATGCCAGGGCCTTTTGATTATGAACAAGGAATTTCTTTGATTCAAGAACAAGGAAAGTTAAAAAGTCTGTATGGCTTGTCAGTGAAAGACTTATTGGCTCAATCCATTTCCATTGACTCGGAATTCATCTTATTTATGAATGATGCAGAGGCTTTTCTGAGAGGGGAAAGTATGGTAGGTGCTGGGAAAAAGTATAATAATTTAATGGGGCTAACATTAGGAACCGGCCTAGGCTCAGCTATTCAAGTGGAAGAGGTAGTAAAGGATGCAAAGCTTTGGACAGCTCCTTTTAGGGATGGAATAGCAGAAGACTATTTGGGAACGGCTTGGTTCATTGGAGAAGCAAAAAAACAATATGGATTGGAAATAGAAGGAGTAAGGGACTTGTTGGCTCCAGAGGTGGATTCTGAGATCTCTCGATCTATTTTTCAGAAATTTGGGAATACATTGGGCGAATTTTTATTCCCCTATGTTTCAAGACTTCAAACTGAGTCAGTTATAGTTGGCGGTAAAATTTCTAATGCATCTAAATTTTTTCTTCCGTTCACTCAGACTTACCTCGAAAGAATGGGCTTGGAACTGACTTGTAAAAAATCTGAATTGGGTGAAAATGCTTCTTTGATTGGTTCAGTTCAACCATTTTTTAAAAATCTAACATGAAATAAAAACTGATTTATGAAAAAGATAACTTGTTTAAGCCTTCTGTTTTTTGGCTTTTTAAACCTTCTTTTTGCTCAGGAAAAATATGATGTATTGATTGTGGGAGGGGGAGCAAGTGGGACAGCTGCTGGTATTGCTGCAGCAAGAATGGGAAGTAAAACTCTAATCGTGGAGCCTACCACTTGGTTAGGAGGAATGCTCACATCTGCGGGTGTTTCAGCAATTGACGGGAATCACAGGCTGCCTTCAGGCATTTGGGGTGAATTTAGAGATAGTTTAATTGCTTATTATGGTTCTCAACAAGCCCTTTCCACGGGCTGGGTTTCCAATACACTTTTTGAGCCTAAAGTGGGGAATGAGATTTTTCAACGAATTGCAGCTTCGGAACCAAATCTTAGAGTTTCATTTCAAAGCGAATGGAAGTCAGCCCAATATGAAGACAATCGATGGACTTTGGTTTACGAAAGGGATGGTCAAACTCGAAAGGCTAATGCTCCCATTTTGATAGATGCAACGGAGCTGGGGGATGTGGCAGCATCTTTAGGATTACCTTACCGATTGGGCATGGATTCCAGGGCTGAAATAGGAGAGGAGTTTGCGCCCGAGAATGGGAATGATATTGTTCAGGACCTGACCTATGTAGTGACGCTTCAGGACTATGGGAAAGGAAGTGATCAAACTATTCCTAAGCCAAACAATTATGATCCGGATGAGTTCGCCTGCGCCTGTGCCCATGCTGATCCCATCACAGATAACGCCCCAACTTTAGACTGTGATAAAATGCTGGCTTATGGAAAACTTCCGAATGGAAAGTACATGATCAATTGGCCGAATTGCGGAAATGATCACTATGTGAATTTAGTGGAGTTGAGTGACGAGGAACGAAAAATGGAACTGGAAAAAGCCAAACAGACAAGTTTACGATTTGTTTATTATATCCAAAATGAACTCGGATATAAGCATTTGGGAATTGTGGAGGATGAGTATCCAACAGAGGATAACTTGCCAATGATTCCTTATCACAGGGAGTCTAGAAGATATTATGGCTTGGTAGATTTTACGCTGCCCTATGTAAAAAGTCCTTATGATGCTCCTAATGCCTTGTACAGAACAGGCGTGGCAGTAGGAGACTATACGATAGATCACCATCATAAAAAGAATTTGAATGCTCCAGAGATCGATTTTATCAAAATTAGAGTTCCAAGCTATAATGTACCATTAGGCGCTCTGATTCCTAAAAATCATCCCGCTCTAATTTTAGCAGAAAAAAGTATTTCTGTTTCCAATATTGTCAATGGCGCATCCAGGCTTCAGCCGGTGGTATTGGGGATAGGGCATGCGGCTGGAGTCTTGGCAAGTATTGCTTCTAAAAACTCAAAAAAGTTAGACGAAACATCTATTAGGCAAGTACAGTGGGGGCTATTGAATCAAGGTGCCTATATCATGCCTTTTATTGATTTGAATCCAAGAGACCCACACTTTAGGGCGATGCAGAAAATAGGTGCAACAGGAATTTTTAAAGGAGTAGGGGTTCCATATTTATGGGCTAATCAAACTTGGTTTTATCCGGAAAGGCCTGTTGCGGAATACGAATTGATGTCAGGATTAAAAGAGGTATATCCACACTTGAATGAATATTGGGGAGCATCCGGGGATTACTTGACGGGAGAAAGGTTTCAAGCCTTTTTGGAAATGATAAAAGAGAATACTCCCTTTCTTGAGATCGCTCAGGTTTGGAAAAGGAAGGGCTTGGAAAGTGATTTTCGGACAGATAAAATCCTCAATAGGAGAGAGGTTTCAGTTATTTTAGATGAAATTCTGGACCCATTTTCAAAACCTATTAGTTGGAGTGGAAAATATGATTAGTTAATTTTCCTTATGCAAAATGTTAGAATCTTCGTTTCATTGGCTTGGCTAATGATAATTTCCAACTCTGTCGAGGCTCAATCATTTTTTAAAATATTGGATAAAGAAAGTGGTGCGACCATCAATTATCCCAATGCAGAATTAGTACAAGATGGATTTATCAACTTTGCTGGCATCTCTTTACGTAGTTCAAAAGAGGTGTTTTCTTATACACCCTGGTCTGACCAACCTTTAGAGAAGTCCAATCATCAGTTTTTCTTAAGCATCAATCATTCAAAATATCTTCCAGAATGGATAGAGGTCGATTTAATGAAATCTGACACGCTGACAGTATTACTCAGGCCTGATCCAAAACAAAATGGACTTGGTAAAGAAGCCATATACCAGAATTGTGGTGAACCAATCTATAAAAAATATTACCCAAGACCCTTTCGCGAGTGGGAGGATCTCCCAAAAGAACTGCTTGAAAAAGTAGAGACAAAACTACTTGATGCATTTGGGCCGGGTTTATTAAAGCAGCTGTACCTTTCTTCTATTTATAGATTTGTTGCGGATGAAATGAATCAAGCCGAGGGAAGGATAGTTTATCAGCCTGGTGAAGTAGGATATAGAATCTGTCTTTCTTACTCTAATCCAAAAGCAGGAATATCTCAATACTCCTCTGATTTTTATGTTAACTCTAGTGGGCATATTTCAAAGCTACCCAACTTTCCAAATATTAACTTGCGGCCATCTTTTTCAAAAGGTATAGATCTTCTTGATTTTTCAGAATTAAAGAAAAAAGTCGAATTGGATGGAGAAATTGATCTTGAAAAATCTAACTCAGATTTTCAATACTTTGCTAGATCTAATTCTTTTGTTTGGGTTTTCACTCAGATCATGAAGGAAAATAAAAATGGTATTCAGTCCTCTAAATCAGTTTATTATGACGCTGAAACAGGTAGGAAATTAGCGATATTTTTTGATGAGAATGAGTTTTTTTATCATTTTGATGGTATCAGTGTAGCGTTGGATAATTAGTATTCGTATCCTAAAAAAAAGGATATGAAATTGTTTTTGAAAGTAGGGGTCTTTCTACTCTTTTGTAGCTTTTCTTTTCCAGTTGGTTCGGATCAATTGGAAATCAAAGAAATTGCTATCAAGCCAGAAATTGAAACTTCTGCTATTAGAAACAATCTCATAACAGAAAAGGAAAATAAACCGAAACCTGCTTCAGGACAAGAAGCGTTTGAATAAGGACAAGCCCGGATTTTAAGTCTTTTGTATTGAATTGGTCTGACGAAGAGTTGATTGCCGGTTGCAAACGGCGCTCACCAAAACATGAGGAATTTTTTTTTAAGAAATACTATGGCTATGTCATGGGTATAAGTCTTTCCTATGCCAAAGATCGGGATTTGGCTAAGGAGATAGTCAATGACTCTTTTCTGAAGTTTTTCGGTTCGATTAAAAATTTTGATGAGTTTCAGTCTGTGAAATCCTGGCTGAGACGAATCACCGTGAATACCTCGATTGATTTCTATAGAAAAAACAAAAAAATACGAGAGCAACTGGAAATCAATGAACAGACGGAGGTTTTTCACGAAGTAAATGCCATTGGTAATTTGGCCTATGAAGACCTGATTGCCTTATTAAATCAACTTCCGGATGATCAGAAGTTGGTATTCAACCTTTACGAAGTGGAGGGATATAGTCATAAAGAAATAGCTGGGAGACTTAAAATCACCGAAAGTTCTTCCAGGGTCTATCTAGCTCGTGCCAAAGCCAAACTGCGGGAGCTAGTTCACACACATTTAAAAGAATATGCAGGAAGATAAGCTGAGCAAAGAGATAGCGGACTCCCTGAAAAAGTATCAGGAAGAAGGCAATCAGCCCTACGAAATAGGAGCCTGGGAGAGCTTTGAGAAAATGCGCGGAGCTTCTAAAATTAAACCATTCTTCTGGTGGATCGGAGGGGTGGCAGCAAGCTTACTATTGATAGGGACTTTTTATTTCTTGCTTCCAAACTCAGAATTGGAAAGTCCTCTATTAGCAGAAGATTCCCATGGAACGGAAAAAGTCGTAGAAGAAAATAGAATTGAAGAAGCTCGTCAAGAAGGCTCTAAATCCTCTCCCTCAGTGGAGACGGAGAGAAAATCAGAGAGTATTCAAGAAGTTATCCCACAAGGAAAATCTAAGAATACCAAACAGTCAAATGGCCTAAAAGAAAAGCAAAGCAATCAATCTCTCATTGCATCCAAGGATCCTGCAAAACAGCCAATTAAAGAGGAAGAAGAATCCAAGGAGCTAATCAGTGATTTGAAATCAAAAGAATCTCCATTCACTCAAAAAGTCATAGCTCAGGCTGAAAATATTGAAGAAATAAAGTCAGAGAGCAAATCAGAGATTTCTACTACAAGTGGCTTGAATGCTAAAGAGTCTTTGATGTCTGAAAGTAAAGTTGAACAAGGCAAGCCGCTAATAGCTGTCAAAGAAGAGCCTGAATTCGATCCTATTCCTAAAGAAAAATCTTCAATATCCTATGGATTAGGGGTAGCACCAGGTTTTGGTTCTGCTAGGCAAAATGGAGAATCAATTTCAGGAAATACCTTAGCTATGGGGGTGATGGTGAATTTGGATCTTCCAGGGAAATTGACTTTGGGATCAGGCTTAGGCTTGAACTTGCTGAATCAGCAAAGTGATGTTTCCAATAGGCCAATGGTGGGCTTTAACATGAGTATAGCCCCAGTTACAGAAACAATAATTGTAAGACAGACTCAGGTTGAAATTCCGATTTACCTCAAGTACCCCATTACTAGGTCTAACTCCCTGTCCGTTCAAGCAGGTTTCTCCAATTTCTACGCATTCAATCAGCAGGCAGAATTAGAGACTTCCTTTACCAGACAAGTAACTGTGGCAGATGCTTCAGCCGCAAATTCATTCCGCACTTTGAATGAAGATGTGGTTCAGACCAGAACATTGGAATCGGTAGATAGTAGATTTTACCCTTTAGCCACCATGAATTTTGGATTGAATATCAGGCTGCTACAGGCTGAAAAAAGCAGCTATGTATTGATGCCATTTTACAATTATCCTTTACGACAGTTTACAGGATTTGGAGATAATCCAGGCTTTTTTGGAGCTTCTTTCAAAGTGAACTTTGGAGGAGGAAAAGAATAATAATTTAGGGGTTTGATTACTTCAGAAAGGCCAACTCTATTTGAGTTGGTTTTTTTTTGACCCAAAGACTTAGCTAGATCTGGTTAAGATAATTTGAAAGCTATAATGCTAGATTTGAAGATTTAGACTTGAATGTATCTCTCTTCAATAAGGATTGAATGAGGGGTCTATGAGGGTGAGTCTCAAATTTCAACATGGTTAGAAATGATTTGATACATCGTATAAAGGAATATTTTTAATTTCATTGGGCTTAAAAGGTAGTGAATAGCATCTATAAGATTGGACGTTTAATGGGACCAAACAATGGAAAATCAGCTTTAGAATTGAAGCTTATATTCTTTAAATAGTAATAGAATAGGTAAAAAAAATCCCGGACCGAATGGCCCGGGATTTTTTCATTATGAGGCATTTAAAAATTTACATAGTTGGTAATGAGTTGTAAATCCATTTTCTGGGTTTGATTAGTAGTTTCAGCTAATCCTCTCAACACAAAAGTGTAGACTCGATTCCCGTTAATCTGTACATCATTTGCGCTAAGGAGTACATCTCCTGTGGCTACAGATTTTACCTGGACATTATAGGTGTTCTTCTTCACCATGGTGAAATTTGAGTCATCTCCGAAATTCATATTATTGGTCACAGGAGTGCTGAGATTAGAAAATTGTAGAAAAACCTCTCCGGTATCTGGTGACAAATGCACCATCCTTACCTGTGCAGAATCCGCTGAAGGCAAGGTCCATTCGTCTTCAATCAGGATAGCGTCCAAATCAGCTACTTTGTCTAAAACGAACATGGAGTAAATAGCATCTTGTTCTATTGTGAAATCTTTTTGAAGCAGAGTAGTAGTGGAATTAAAAGAGGAAAATCGGAAGGATCTTTCTCCCACATAAAACGGACTATAAGCAAGAACCTCTGCGAAATTTAAGGGCTGGTTATTCACCCGATTTTGATTTGCAAAAATATCCATTGCAGGTGCATCGGGAGAACCCTGATAAATGGAAATGTATGCGGCTGGCTGTGTTGGTGGAGTGTCGAAATTATTAAGACACCCACTGACCAGTATTGGTAAACCAATTAAAGTGGCAACCAACGACCATTTAGATTTGAACCTGGGTGAAGAAATGAAACTTTTAATCATAGTGTTTGAATGTTTTTAAATTCCTTCTCTAGACGATTCCATTTGTCAATTCGCTTCATTTAGCACAAAAAAAATGGCCTGAAAATAATTGATTCAGGCCATAATCTTGATTTAAAGTTATTTACATCTTCAAATTTTGCATTTCAAGCTGTGGTGCAAATGGTTGTTCGTAATAACGTTTTCCAGTTGCCTTGTAAAGTGAATTAGCTAAGGCTGCAAAGACAGGTGGGAAGAGTGGCTCTCCCAAGCCTGTTGGGTCTTCATTATTTTGTACAAAATGAACTTCGATTTTCTTTGGAGACTCTTTTTGTCTGATCATTCTGTACTTATCAAAATTGCTTTTGGTAGGAACCCCATTTTCAAAGGCTAATTCTCCAAAGAAGGCATTTCCAATACCATCTACAATTGCCCCTTCTCCCATATTGGCTGCGGCATCAGGATTGACGACTACTCCGCAGTCAACGGCTGCATAGACATTCTCTACTACCGGTTTGTTGTCTTTGATGACGGTATCCACTACTTCTGCAACATAAGAGTTATGACAGAAATAAGCAGATACGCCACGATGCACATTGTCTTTAGGGCTGTTCCAATTTGACTTTTCCTTGACCAGTTCCAAAACACCTGCATAGCGCTTAGGGTCGTAGTCGTTGTTGCTTCCTACAGGGTTGGTTTCCGCTCTTTTTAATAATTCCAAACGGAAATCAATTGGGTCTTTACCCATCTCTTCAGCTAATTCATCTAGGAAGCTTTGTTCTGCTCCGGCGATAAAGTTGGATCTCGGTGCGCGAAATGCGCCAATAGTAATGTTGGAAGGAATGTCCCATCCTTCTGCCAGATAATTGTCCAGGGCTCCAGCCGGGAATCTATTGGGATGAATAGGGGTCTCCGGGATTCCTCCTGCTTTGACATGTAAGGCTGTCAAATTGTTGTTTTCATCCAGCGCAGCTCTATAGGTTGCTGTATAAGTGGGTCTATACACACCTGCAGTCATATCATCTTCCCTGGTA
The DNA here is from genome assembly GCF_002376385.1 of Algoriphagus sp. UBA3586. Taxonomy (NCBI): domain Bacteria; kingdom Pseudomonadati; phylum Bacteroidota; class Cytophagia; order Cytophagales; family Cyclobacteriaceae; genus Algoriphagus; species Algoriphagus sp. UBA3586. Next base: position 18,297 of record NZ_DFMT01000030.1, read on the forward strand.
TAGACCATCTTTACAGGGGCTTGAACTTTCTGGGAAATGAGAGCAGCTTCTACCATGTGGTGACTGTAAGCTCGCCTGCCAAATCCTCCTCCCATTCTTGAAAGATTGATTTGGATATTTTCTCTAGGTATTTCTAAGGCTTGAGCCAAAGTTCCCATGATAAATTCAGGAGCTTGAGTAGGTCCATAAATCACAGCCTTGTCCCCTTTGACATCTGCAAAACAATTCATCGGCTCCATGGTATTATGAGCCAAAAAAGGAGCGGTGTAGGTTCTTTCAATAATTTTAGCAGCTTTATTAAACTCACCTTCGGGATCCCCGTCTTTTCTCAGGATGTTTCCTTGTTTTGCCGTGAATTCAGCCATTCTTTCTTTATGACTGCTGGTATTCTCCAATCCTGCCGGAACTGTGGCAGTCACAGTAACACCACCTCTTCCGGCCATTGGGAAAGTGGATTCAGGGGCTTTTTCCCATTCCACCTTCAAAGTCTTTTTCGCCTGCATGACTTCCCAAGTGGAATTACCCACAATTGCAATGATCTCAGGGAAAGTCGTGGTATCAAAGAAATTTCTCTGGTAGTCATCTTTGAATAAAGAAATAGAAAAGACGTCCAGAATGCCGGGCATATCAGAAACTGAATTTTTATCAAATGATTTCAATTTCATTCCAAAGGCAGGAGGGTGGACAATTGCCGCATACTTCATTCCCTCCACTTTATGATCTAAGGAAAAAAGTGGTTTACCGGTTAGGATTTTGACCCCGTCTACGTTCTTTTTCGAGTTTCCTATGATCTTAAAATCCTTTATTTCTTTTAACTGTACTTCTTCCGGCACTTCCATTGTAGCGGCCAAGGAAGCCATTTCTCCATAATGTGCTTTTTTTCCACTGGATTTGTGTTCTATTTGACCTGCAGCTGTAGTGATTTCGGAAGCAGGTACATTCCAGCCTTGAGCTGCTGCTGCCACAAGCATGGCTCTAGCTGTGGCACCGGCAGTTCTTAATGGAGTCCAACCTTGCCTGATACCCTGGCTTCCTCCTGTGAATTGTCTGTCAAATCTCTCTGGATAAAAATCAGCCTGCTCTACAAAAACATTTTTCCAATCAGTGTCCAATTCCTCTGCCAAGATCATCGGCATGGAAGTTTTTACATTGGAACCGAATTCTGGGTTTGGAGAATAAAGAGTGACTGCTCCATTTTCACCAATTTTGATGAAGTTATTGAGTTCAAACCACTCTTTGGGCATCTCCAGCATTTCTTTGGATGTAGGCTTACAGCCTGCTAGCCAACTGAAACTTAATACCATGCCACCTCCCGCAAGGGCGGATACTTTCAAAAATGATCTTCTGTTCAATTTTGTATTTACAATGGTCATAATTTCAGTATTTTAAAGTTTTTGGGAAGCTGTTTTTACAGCTGCCTTGATTCGCAGGTAAGTTCCACAACGGCAAATATTCCCATTCATGGCATTTTCAATTTCCTCATCACTCGGACTAGGGTTTTGCTGTAAGAGAGCTGCAGCAGTCATTATTTGACCTGCTTGGCAATAGCCGCATTGAGGTACGTCATGTTCCATCCAGGCTTGCTGAACCGGGTGATCTCCGTTTTCGGAAAGTCCTTCGATAGTCGTAATTTTAGAGCCTTCCACTGCTGACACAGGAAGTTGACAAGATCTTACTGCATTTCCGTCTAAATGAATAGTGCAGGCTCCACATTGAGCGATACCACACCCGAACTTAGTACCCACCATATCCAGATGATCTCTTAAAACCCAAAGCATTGGAGTGTTTGGGTCTACGTCTACCTGAAGTCTTTTGCCGTTGATATCGAGATTATATTGAGCCATATCTGTTAAATTTTAAAATACAATTTAGCTTTTTCAATTCAAGTATCCTTACAAAAATCAAATAGAAGTTTATGGTAATCAAGTGATTGTTTGGAAAGAGGCTGTCTATTCCTTGAAAAAAAGTGTGTATTCCTGAAAAATAATTAATTAAAAGATTGAAAGTCTTTGATGCAATTTAGGATGCAAGAAAGGCATTGTAAGATTAAAGTATTTTACAATTCGAACCAGATAGGGATTTGTTTGGCAACAAAAGCAATTTGATTTTCATTGAGTGGTTTTTCCCAAAAATCCATAACAAAAGGACTTTTTTGGGCTTTTTCTTTATCGGATCGATCTAAAGAGGAGGTGACCATCACCACTTTGACTTTCACATGGCGAAGTTTCTTTTCTAGATGATTGAGTAATTCCCATCCGCTCATTCTAGGCATATTTATATCCAAAAAGATTAAAATGCCTTTATCAGGTATGTCATTTTCCAGAATGTGATTTAATGCTTCTTCAGGATCAAAAAAAGTAATTGGGTTTGGATGTAATCCCTCTCCCTTTATGATAATTTTATGTAAGAAAAGTATTCCCGGATCATCATCTATTACCAACACATTTGGAAGAAAGGTATTCATTACTTTGTGAGATTTTCAGATTTTGTATGAGTGTCCTTAATAATCTCATCTACTTGTTTCAATGATTCCAGAAGTTCTTTTTCTAATTCTTCTTTGCTTTTTTCTATCCCCTCATACTTGGAATAATTGATCAATAGGTGATTGATCCCCATCGCCCTAGTCAGCGGAGCCCTTAGCAGATGTGAATGATTCCAAGTAAGCTGTTTCATAATTATATTTTGGTTTTCTATTTCTTCTAGGGCCTCCGTTAATTTTTCATTTGCTTGGCTAAGATCAGAAGTTCTCTGAATGACTTTCTCTTCCAAATCTTTCTTTAATTTCTTATTGAAATAAGATTGTAGAATAAAATAAAGAAGAAGAATTGCGACAATTCCAATTATTATTTTAAAGGTTAAAGTTTCGAAAAACAAAGCCGAAACCTTAATGGGAAGAGAATAAACTTGATCTTCTTCACCGTATCTGAGGACTTTAATTTCTAAAGTATAGTCCCCTGGTTTTAGTCCATTAAAATATAACTGCCTATGATCCTTAATAGGTAGCCAATTGTCATTTTCATCGTCTATTCTATAAAATAAGGAATATTGGGCAGGATTCTCAAAATCAATGAGATTAAAAGAAACCTGAAACATCCTAACTCCTTCAGGAATTAGGATTTGGCTATGAATGTCAGATTTTTGCTCTCCTATTCTGAGTTCATCCCAAAAAAAACTAATTGAATCATTAGGACTGTTTGAAATGGTATTTGGGTTGATTATCCCAACTCCCTCAACTGTTGGGATCCAGATTTTTCCTTTAAAATCTTGTATGGCAGCAGGAAAAATCAAACCATTAGTTTCAGAGTTAGGCAAGCCCAATCTTTTATCGTATAAAGTTGAACTTATCAATACATTTTCATTCTCACTTTCTTTGAACTTTTTTATTTCAGAGTAAGAAAAATATTGAACCCCAAAGTTATTACTGATCCAAATTCCACGCTGTCCATCGTCCGTAATGCTGTATACAGTTTTAGACTTCAAACCATTGATCTTTCCTAAAATTTTGATTTGATCCTCTTTCAGTAATACAAGCCCTCCGTGTGTACCGAACCAAAGGTCATTTTCAGCATCCTCATACATGCTGTAAATCACATCTTCACCAGGAGCCAAAGGAAGTCTTTTATTTTCAACGAAGACGGTATCTTCTAATCGAAGAATACCTTCATTCATAGAACCGATTAATAATTGACCATTTTTGAGTTCTAAAGCACTTACAAATCTAGTTGCATCAAATTTCTCCGGTAATAGTACCTTTTGAAGCTTACCATTTTCTTCCAAGTAATGAATACCTCCTTTTCTTGTCAGGATCCATAAACGATTTTGGGAATCTCTAAATAGCGCGTGGACGTAATTGCTGCTAAGCCCATCCTCCTCGGTTATTTGACCTATGATTTTTCCTCTCTTCAGGTCCAACAGGGAGATTCCAGAAGAAGAACCATAGTAAAGGATACCATTTCTGGATGCAAGGCTGGTATTATTGTCTTGAATCAAGCCGTCTTTTTGACTCCAGATTTTAACTTTATTTCTATCAATTTGATGGAGTCCATTTGCCTTTGTTCCAATCCAAACACTACTGTCCTCACTTTGATAGATGGCCTTGATATTTTTGTTTTTTAATTCATTATAGTCTGGCTGGTTTACCTTTGCCGGTTTAATCAATAGCAGTCCTTTGCCCAAAGTGCCTAGAAAAAGCTTGTTTTCTTCCTTAATAATTTTTCTAACTGTGTAGTTTCTAAGCTCTGGATACGTGAATCTGCTTACTTGCCCCTGTTCGATAACCAGTAATCCCTGCTCTAAAGATCCTGCCCAAATTCTATTATCTGAGTCAACTATCAGGCTGCTAAGGTTTATGTCTTTAATTTGGCTAATTGGAATTATGTTTTCCATTTCATAGCCTTTGTTCATTCGAAAAATACCTTGGTCAGGCGAAAAGATGTAGATTTCTTTGGGAGTACCAAAAATTTTAAAGGCTTCAAAGCTGTCTGCTGAAATCAATTTTTTTGTATTAGATTTCATGTTTAGCTCGTATAGCCCCCTAGTAGTTCCGACAAGGAGTTTGTATGAATCAATTTGGAAAAAACTATATATTTCTAATGGAAATTCAGATTTCCAAATTTCAAGTTCAGTGAAAGATCCGTTTTCCCATTGGTGAATTTCTCCAGCATCCGTTCCGATTAATAATTTTCCATTCTCAATTTCTGTGACAGCTCTTATCCAAGTATCATTGGTAATGCTTGAACAGTCAATAATCTTTCTAATGTTTTTTTCAAGCAAGGCTATGCTTCTATCAGCAGTTGCCCAAATTCCAGCCTTAGATTTATAAAAAGTATAATAGGTTTGTTCCTGCATTTGGGGATAGTTTGCTTGGTCAAAAACCTTTGCAGAATATCCATCAAGTCTGGTAAGTCCTTCTTCTGTTGCCACCCAAAAATAGCCATGGTTATCTCTTTCCATGGCAAAGACTGCGTTTTGAGGAAGGCCATTGGAGTTATCCCAGCTTTCTATCATGTAATTGGAGTTTCTGGGGAAAATTGGAGCTTGTGCAAAAAGCCCCTGAGCTCCTGTCAGGAAACACCCAAGGTAAATAATTACAAATATTGATGATCTGGACAACAAAGGATTTATCAATTAAGTGGCTGGTTTACTTGGATAGGCTTAATAAATACCTTTAAAGTATTTCGTAATAAGTGGACAATAACTTATATCAATTGGAAAAATAAAGGTTTTTAAGATAAAATGGGGGTAAATCAATACTTTTTTAGTAGAAAAAAATATAGAGCTTCAAAATTGGAATTGAAGTTTTATGGGACTTAAACCAATTAACTCCTAATTGTCTGTTGTTTCTGGATTTCATTCATTATTAGATTCTCTTGAGAAAAATTCAAAATCAAGTTGTAAAATTTTGAATTTCAGATTTCAAGCTGTTTGAAAAATGGTTGTTCGTAGAATCTTTGTCCAGTACCTTGGTAAAGAGAGTTTGCTAAGGCTGCAAATACAGGAGGATATGCAGGTTCTCCTAAGCCTGTTGGATCGATTTGGTTATCCACAAAATATGTTTCAATAATTTTAGGAGCTTCTTTCATTCGGATCATTCTATATTGATCAAAATTACTTTTGCTCGGTTTGCCCTCTTCAAAGGTCAACTCACCAAAAAGCGCAGTGCCTATTCCATCCACCACAGCACCTTCGCAGAGATTTTTGGCAGCGTCCGGATTGACCACGATTCCGCAGTCCACTGCTGAGACTACCTTTTCTATAAGAGGCTGACCATTTTCCATTTTTAATTCCAATACTTGTGCAGCATAAGAATTATGGCAGAAATAAGCTGAAAAACCTTTAGCTATTCCTTCTTTATTCGTTGCCCAGTCTGATTTCTCCCTTGCCAGTTTGATGACTTCTGCATATCGTGCAGGATCATAATCATTGTTTTTTCCCACTGGATTTTTTTTAGCCTTTTCTAGCAGCTCTAATCTAAACTCAATAGGATCTTTGCCCGCTACTTCTGCTACTTCATCCAAAAAGGATTGTTCTGCGGCTGCCATGAAATTTGATCTCGGTGCACGGAAAGATCCCGTGGTGATATTGGAAGGAACTTCCCAACCCTCTGCAAGATAATTTTCAACCGCACCAGCAGGAAATCTATCTGGGTAAATGGGATTTTCGGGTAATCCTCCTGCATTGATATGAATGCCTATCAACTGATTGTTTTCGTCCAAGGCAGCCCGATAAGTTGCCTGGTATCGGGACCTATATATTCCCGAAGTCATATCATCCTCTCTCGTATAAATCAATTTGATAGGAGTATTGAGTTTTTGAGAAATAACAGCTGCTTCAATCAACCAATGAGCATAGGACCTCCTTCCATATCCTCCTCCCAACCTGGTCATTTCTATATGGATGTTTTCAACAGGGATGCCTAATCTTACCGAAAGAGCCTGTTCTGTTAACTCAGGTTTTTGGAGAGGACCTGCACATTCTACTTTATCTCCTTGTACATGGGCAAAAAAGTTCATTGGTTCCATACAATTATGGGCCAGAAAAGGTCCAGTGTAGGTTTTCTCGATGACTTTAGAGGCTTTTTTGAAAGCCTCTTCAGGGTTTCCATCTCTTCTTAATTCTTGTGGTTTAAGTGAAGCAACTCGCATTTTTTCTGCCTGAGATTCTGTGTTCTCCTGACCAGCCGGAACTATCCTGTTTTCTTCGGAACCAAATCGATCTCTTTTTTCTACATAAGCGGAGATAGGTTCATACTCAGCCTGGATGGCTTTTTTTGCATTTAAGACCTCCCAAGTGCTAGTTCCCACAACTGCAATTAAATCAGTAAAGGTAACTGTGTCGAAGAATGTTCTAACATAGTCATCTCTCAAGGATTTGATTTCGAAAACCCCTCTGATACCGGGCATTTTGCTTGCTTCTGTAGCATCAAATGATTTTAGCTTCATTCCAAATGAAGGTGGATGAATAATCATCGCTATTAAAGAGCCTTCCTTGTTATAATCAATCCCAAAAAGTGGTTTCCCAGTAATGATTTTTTGGATATCTACATTTTTTTGAGATGAGCCAATAATTTTGAACTGATCTACTTTTTTCAATTCTACATTTCCCGGAATCGGAAGAGTAGTTGCTAATGAAGCCATCTCTCCAAAGTGAGCTCGTTTTCCGGATTGAATATGAATCAGAAATCCTGAGTCAGTGCTGATTTCCGAAGCAGGAACTTTCCACTCATCGGCTGCTGCATTGATTAAAAGTTGTCTGGCTGTCGCGCCTGCTGTTCTTAAGGCATTCCAGCCAATTCTGATCGCCTGACTTCCTCCAATAAATTGCCGGGTGAAATTCTCAGTGTCCAGGGGCGCTTGCTCTACTCTTACATTTTTCCAGACTGCGTCCAATTCCTCAGCAACTATCATGGGCATGGAAGTTTTCACATTCTGACCACCTTCTGGATTGGGTGACATGATGGTGATCAGCCCATTTTCACCGATTTTGATATAGCCGTTAAGCCTGAACCATTCTTTAGGCATATCCAAAATTTCGGAAGAATTAGGTTTGCAGCCTGCCAGCCAATTAAAGCTAAGAATCATACCTCCTCCAGCAAGGGCGGAAACTTTCAGAAATGATCTTCTATTCAATTTATTGTCTGGATAATTCATTGGAAATTTTGGGCTAAAGAAAGTGAAACCGCAAATCAAAGTTTTACCATTTCTAGTGCATACTCAAAGGATTGGATTTGCAGCTAATAAGCTAGAAGTTAATGTTTTCCCGCTTTTGAAGGAATCATATTTACGTCAATGTGAAAATAAAACACTTGGCTGGAAAATACTTACGCAATTCAAACAGGATTATTAAAAATAGAAAACAAAAAAAAGGCTAGCTCCACGAGAACTAGCCTTAAGTTTAATAACCATCAACCTTATTTCGGTAATAATACTTTATCAATTACATGGACTACGCCGTTTGTTCCGGCTAAATCAGCAGCAACTACAGTTGCATCGCCAATCATAACTTTTCCATCCTTAATAGATACAGTTGCAGTTTGACCATTCAAAGTCGTAACAACTTGTCCATCACTTAAATCACCTGACATTACGTTTCCAGATACTACGTGGAATGTTAGAATGCCAGTAAGCTTTTCTTTGTTTTCAGGCTTTAATAAGTCTTCAACTGTTCCTGCAGGAAGTGCTTCAAAAGCCGCATTAGTAGGAGCAAACACAGTAAATGGTCCATCTCCGCTTAGTGTTTCTACCAAGCCTGCAGCTTGAACTGCAGCTACTAGGGTAGTGTGGTCAGGAGAACCGATAGCTATATCAACTACCGTATTGGATTCCTCTACCGGAGCCTCTTCGACTACTTCCATTGTTTCTTCTGTAGACTCTTCCTTTGGTGCACTGCAAGCAGTCCATAAGCCCATTGCTAGAAAACTTCCTGCTAGAGCTAAAATTTTTGTGGTTTTCATTTTTGAGTGGTTTTTTGATTTAATATCTACAGAACTACTGTCAGGCTGTAAGGTTTAAAAATAATTTATGAGCAAAACAGATTGATTGATTTCAAATGTTTTTCTAAGGAAAAAACCTTCGTTCTGAGAGGGATAATCATTTTTTACTCAAGAGATCAGATTTATTTTTTTGAATATTTCTTAAGCTCTTTTTTATCCATTTCTAGTTGAATAATGTTTTCCGGATGTTTAGCTAGAATATCCTCTGCATCTTGGTCACTTGAAATATTTTTTTGTTCAGAAAAAATAACAACCGGAAAATTCACCCAAAGCATTCCGCTTTCGCTCATCTCCCAATGACTTTGAATCATTTTAACATGATGCAAGTTCTGATTCGGATCGATCGCTGATTCAGCTATTTCCTGTCCTGGAAATACTGTATCACCTATTTCAACTCTGGCTGAATTTTTTTGAAGCCCACTTAATCTGCTGAAACTCCCATCCTCGTGATAAATTTCTATGAAATTTTCTGATTCAAAATTTGAAGGCCCGGAAGCCAAAGGCTCTTGGTCCATTTTAATCTCTGAAACTATTCCCTTCCGTGGGGCACAAATAACTACTGCTTTTTCAAAAAGAAATAAGGTGCCTGTATATGTGTTTAAACCCGAATTCTGAGAAGGATGAGACTCAAACCTCAAAGGCCTTATGTTAAATTTAGTTCCTTCTTCAACCGGTGGAAGATATATTGTTTTGTAAAGTGGTCTCTGAAATATATCTCCTTTGAATAGTTTGGTATTATACCGAAAACCAGTTTTTTCATTAGAATAAATGGATTGAAGCTTCACTAAAGTGCTTTTTCCGGGGTTAGCAGTTTTGAAAAGAATGTCTCCCTCCAAAGATTCAAGATTTTCTAAAAGAATGAATTCTATTCTTATGGTGTAAGGGATTTTATCGCTGTTTAAACCCAGTAAAGTAAGGTCACGGTTTTGGTCTTGTTCTGCCACTATCTGAACTTGGGCCAAAACAAAATTGGAACATAAGGCTAACAATAAAGTAATCAGGTATTTCATCAGTGATTGGGATTTTACTAATCTGATTATCCGCAATCTTACCACTTACCATATATTCTTTGCTTGACTGCTTGGATACTTCGACTTCGCTCAGCACAGGCGATCGATAACCCAACCATGGCTGCCGCGAATCTTCCGGATTCTGATCCTTTGGGCTAATTTTAAGCCATGTTATTCTATATATTGGTAAGAAAGCGGATATTCATATTTGCTAATTACCGCAAATTAACTAAAGAATACTTGATAAGCCTTCTAATTTATTAATTTTTGTAAGTCACAATAGTCCTTACTTCTCAATTTGATGGGTGTCTCTTACACTGCTAAAGGTCAATGCAAGCATTTTCCAACCTGAATTATCTTTTTGATATACCTCAGTCACGGTAAATTCTGTTACTACATCATTCCCTCTAACTTCGGCTGTTAAAGTGATTCTATTCCAGACCAATGCTGTATTTCCGAACAGCTCCACTGCAGTATCATGTACTTTTGCATTTTTATACCAGATACTTCCTGATTCAATGATTTCCAATTCCCGTTCCGTAGTCCAGGTTCCGCTCATATGCACAAACTTGGCTTCAGGGTGAAAAAGGGGCTTTAATTGAGTAATGTCCTTTTCTGCCATCCATTTCCACTTGTTCATGGAGAGTTCATAAACTTCCTTTTCAGAGGCTTGGTCTGGCTGATTTTGAGCTAAAACAGAAAAATGAAGGCCAATAAATAAGACAAATGGAATGATATAGTTTTTCATATTAATAGTGTTTTTGTTAGGTATTTTTTAAAGTAAGAATCTTAGTAAGGTACAATTAGGAACTCAGCCTAAAAAGAATCGGTTTGATTTTTCAAATCTTTTAATTTCATGCAAGATTAGGTTTCATTTTTATAATTCATTGAAAACTTTTTGTCGCAAGGGTTAAGATTGTTTCCTTGTGTCCTGAGTTTATACAAATCCATCATTGGATATCAATTAGTGAAATAATTAATTCAAAATTAATTGATTTTAAGCAGCATAATTAATTGTTATCAATTAAATACTTACGCTTTTCAAACATATTTCAAGGGGTTTCTTCTCGGTAATTTTATTGATAAATTGATTTTTTCAATAAATTGATTTTTCTCTTATAGCTATTCAATGTTTGAATTTTGTAATCATCTATTTGATTTTCATTATAAATTAATTGATAAAATTTGGACATTTGTAAGACTAATTTCTCAATTGCCTATTTACCCTCACTTTGAAAAGTTCAATGAAATCAATTACAAAAATTCAGATTTTGATTCTGAGTTTGGTTTTACTCCAAGGTCCTTCCTTTTCTCAGGAAAATCCAGTTGAATCTCAATCACCGATTCGCCATTTTAGTGGAACTATCACAGCGACTAATAATGGCGTCTCAATAATTCCTGCATTTAACTTAGGAAAGGCTGCTGCCTTCTTCGACCTCAGTGTAGGAGGAGAGAGACTTTCTTTTGATCCTATGTTTCGATTCGGAATGAATGGAAAGCCTTGGTCATTTATTCTTTGGTGGAGATATAAAATCATCAAAGACAAGAAATTTTCCTTGACTGCCGGTGCGCATCCTGCATTTCTCTTTCAGGATAGGGAGGTAGTAGTGGATGGAGAAGTTCAAAGGATGTTTGTAGCCAATTGATTCCTTGCAGGGGAGATCAATCAAAGCTATAAATTCAGCAATAAGCTTAGCATGGGTATTTATTATCTTCATGGAACAGGCTTTAATCCAACAGGACCAAAAAACAGTGATTTTGTAGCTTTGAATACTGTGATTTCCAATATCAGATTAGGAGGAGACTTCTCCTTGCGAATTAACCCGCAACTCTTCTTTCTCAGTGTGGATGAAAATTCTGGAACTTATATCAATTCAAGTTTTACATTCAGCAAAGACGAGTTTCCAATTTCATTTCAAACCTTTTTTAATCAAAAAATTAAGTCACAGGTAGCTGGAGATGATTTGGTTTGGAACATGAGCTTGCTTTACACTTTTAAAAATACCTACGCAAAAAAATAACAAAATGGAAAAGTCAGAGACCTTAGAGGAATTTTATAAACGTAAATTCAATTGGATTCCGGAAAGCCTAAAAAAGGATTTCGGGCATTTTAATATTTTCAGACTTGAGCCTTTTTTCGAAGGTAAAGTAAAAAGTGTCCCATATAGAAAGCGGGATTTTTACAAAGTCATGCTTGTCAAAGGTGCTAGCACAGTTCATTACGCTGATAGAGTGTATGAGGTCAAAAAACAGGCACTGTCCTTTTCCAATCCAATGGTTCCTTATAAATGGGATCACATAGGAGCGCATACTACTGGGGTATATTGTATTTTCAATCCTCATTTCTTCATGAATTATGGCCAAATTCAGCAGTATGAGGTTTTCCACCCAAATGGAACTCATGTGTTTGAGTTAAGTGATGAGGAGGCTCAAGAAGTAGAGGCTATTTTTGAAACGATGCAAGATGAGTTTCATTCTGAATACAAGTACAAGTATGACCGTATTCGGAATTTGGTTTCCGAACTGATTCATTTCGGGATGAAATTGCAACCAGCAGACTTGCAAACTACCCTTCATGGGAATGCATCTTTAAGAATAGCTTCCATATTTCTGGAGCTTTTGGAAAGGCAGTTCCCAGTAGATGAAAGCCACTCCAGTATTCAAATGAGAACTCCCTCAGAATTTGCCAATCAACTCAACATCCATGTCAATCATCTCAATCGCGCAGTGAAAGAGATGACGGGAAAAACTACTTCTCAGCTGATTGCCGATAGATTGGTACAGGAATCCAAAATCCTTTTGAAACAAAGTAATTGGAACGTGTCTGAGATTGCCTTCGCTTTAGGATTCAACGAAGTAACTCACTTCAATAATTTCTTCAAAAAGCAGGTCAATTCAAGTCCAACTCAATTCAGAAAAGGCGCCTGAGTCAAGAATCTGGAGAAAATCAGCTTTTACCGAGCTAATTGAATTAAATTACGTTAGAAAAATAAAGTCTCCATTTGTAGAAAGAGGGTGGAGAAAGCATTTCAATCTTTCTAATATTAGATTAAAATCACGGCATGCTCAAAGACAATTTTGGACGTATTCACAATTACCTGAGAATTTCTCTGACGGACAATTGCAATTTCCGTTGCACTTATTGTATGCCTCAGGAGGAAATGGAGTGGATGCCACAATCCAGATTGATGAGTGCTGATGAAATTGTAGAGTTGGCTGAGGTTTTTGTAGAACTTGGCGTTACCAAAATCCGATTGACTGGTGGAGAGCCTCTGGTTAGAAAAGATGCTGGTGATATTATTCAAAGGCTGAGTAAGCTTCCGGTAGAATTGTCTTTGACAACGAATGGGATACTGGTTCCAAAATATATCGACCTTTTGAAGGAATCCGGAGTTAAGTCGATCAATGTGAGCTTGGACACCTTGAACCCCGAGAAATTTAAAAGGTTGACGCGTAGAGATCAGTTTCAGCAAGTGTGGGATAGTATCATGCTACTATTGGAGGAAGGTTTTCGGGTTAAAATCAATGCTGTGGCCATGCTGGGTCAGATTGAAGATGAGTTGGTGGATTTTATACAATTGACCAAAAAATATCCCCTTCACATTCGATTCATCGAGTTTATGCCATTTCAGGGAAATAGCTGGGACAGTAAAAAAGTCTTGACGGCAGGAGAGATGTTGAAAATTGCAGGATCTAAGTTGGACTTCAAAAAACTAACAGATAAACCACACAGCACAGCCAAAAAATATAAAGTGTCTGGTTATGCCGGAACCTTCGCTTTTATTACCACTATGAGTGAGCATTTTTGTGGTAGTTGCAACAGGTTAAGATTAACTGCCGATGGGAAGATAAAGAATTGCCTTTTTGGAAAGGATGAGCTGGATTTGCTGAGTAGATTGAGAAAAGGGGAAGGGGTAAGATCTTTGATTCATGAGTCTTTGGCAAAGAAACACGCAATTTTAGGAGGGCAGTTTTCTGCGGATTATCAACTTACCCAAGCTGATAAAATCGAAAATAGAAGTATGATTAAAATCGGAGGGTGAGATGATTTCAGTTCCTGAGGCAAAAAGAATTCTTCAAAATATCCCTTTGAATAAAAGGTCTCAATTAATTCCTCTCTCTGAGTCTGAAGGATTATTCCTGGGAGATGAGGTAAGGTCCTTGATGGACGTTCCTTCTTTTGACAATTCCGCTATGGATGGCTATGCCTTTATTTGGGAAGAGGGACTCAAAGAATTGGAAATAATAGGTGAATCAGCCGCTGGAGGAGATTATTCTCAACAAATAAAGAATGGCCAATGTATTCGGATCTTCACCGGTGCGCCTATGCCAGAAGGTGCAGATTCTGTGATCATGCAGGAAAAGGTGGAGAAGAATGGCGCTAAAATTAATTTTAACCCAGAAGATGTGATTCAGGGACAGCATGTTCGTTACCAAGGAAGTCAATGCAAAAAAGGAGACTTGGTGGCTCAGGCTGGAGCTAAAATAACCCCGGGTCTAATCAGTTTGATGGCTTCTGTGGGAGTAGGGGAAATTCCTGTTTTTCAGCCTCCGAAAGTAAGTATTTTGACCACAGGGAATGAAATAAAAAATCTTGGAGAAATCCTGACTAGGGGTCAAATTTATAATGCAAATGGCCCCGCGTTGGATATTTGGTTGAAAAGTCTGGGAATTAGAGAAATCCAGCACTGGCAGGTTCGTGATGAAAAAAAGGCAGTTCAAGATATCATATTTAAGGCCTTAGCGCAGTCTGATTTGGTTTTAATTACAGGGGGAATTTCTGTAGGAGATTACGATTTTGTGAAAGAGGCCTTGGAATTTCATCAAGTTGAACCACTATTTTACAAGGTGAAGCAAAGGCCTGGAAAGCCCCTTTATGCTGGAATGAAAAAGGAGAAATTGGTTTTTGCACTTCCAGGTAATCCTGCGTCTGTTTTATCTTGTTTTTTGAACTATGTCAAGCCGGTGATTGAGTCTTGGAAAGGGAATTCAAAGGCCTGGGATTCATTTGTGGAGTTACCAGTTTCGGATGACTTTGAGAAGCCTATTCCTTTAACTCAGTTTCTTAAGGCCAATGTAGAAGACGGAAAAATTCATATTCTGAGTGGGCAAGAGTCTTTCAATCTGATATCCTTTGGTACTGCTGATGGATTTGCTGAAATCCCCGAGGAAACCACATTTATCAAAGCTGGACAAACCATCAAATTTTATCCTTGGTAATGGAGACTTGGATGTACTATGCCCTGTTTTTCCTTATGCCATTTGCTGCATTTCTATATGCTTCAGTAGGCCATGGTGGAGCTAGTTCTTATTTGATGATTTTAGCACTGCTAGGTTTTGCTCCGGAGGAAATCCGTCCAACAGCATTGATTTTAAATATGATGGTTTCCATGGTTGCCTACCTGAATTACAGGAAAGCAGGTGTTTTTCCTATGCAACTGTTTTTATCCCTGATTTTATTTTCTATTCCAGCAGCTTATCTGGGAGGTACGATATTATTAAATGCGACAGTTTATAAAAAGGTATTGGGCTTTTTATTGATTTTCCCTGTATTAAAATTTGGGGGTGTTTTCCCAATTTCAAAGGATGAGCAGGTAGAAAGAAAATGGTGGATGCCTCCGGTTTTGGGAATTTTGATAGGCTTTGTTTCAGGAATGATTGGAATAGGGGGAGGTATAATTCTTACTCCAATAATTTTGATGTTGGGTTGGGCTGGAGTAAAGGAAACTGCTGCTTTAAGTGCGCTATTTATCTTTCTAAACTCAGTAGCAGGTTTTGTAGGAGCGGCGACGTATGAGATTACAGTTTCCCAGGAACTTTGGGTTCTGATACCTTTGACAGTTTTGGGAGGAGCTCTGGGAGCTTATTTGGGTGCCAAACGGTTCTCTGTTAAGGTATTGAAGTATATGTTGGCAGCGGTATTATTATTTGCCTCTGTGAAATTGATTCTTTCTTAATGCATTTCGTAAATTGAATTATGGCTGAGAAACTTATTATTAAAGCATTCGGGATGGTGGCAGAAGAAATTGGCCAATCAGAAATTTGGCTGGACTCTGTCTCTAATACTCAGGAGCTGTTAGCTATTCTTAAAGAAAGATACCCAGGGTTGGAAGGGATGAAATTCAGTTTGGCTGTTGACAAAGAGTTGGTATCTGAAAATCAAAAAATCGATGGAGCCAGGGAAGTTGCCCTTTTACCTCCATTCTCAGGAGGTTGATGATGGATAGGTTCGAGCGCCAAGTAATTCTTAGGGAAATAGGTACAGAGGGTCAGACCAAACTTCAAAATGCCTCGGTACTATTAATAGGGCTTGGAGGCCTTGGATGCCCAATCTTAAATTATTTATCAGCTGCAGGAGTTGGGAAAATCGGGTTGGTTGACGGGGATTTGGTATCGATTTCTAATTTAAACCGGCAAACCCTCTATGGTGAAAATCATGTAGGGGAATTGAAGACTGATGTGGCTAGCCGAATTATCAGCAAAAAGTATTCAGATATTAAGCTTGAAGTCTATCCTTTTTTTCTAAACCCAAAAAATGCCTTTGAAGTTATCTCTCAATACGATTTGGTAATAGACGGGACAGATAATTTCCCTACTCGATATCTAGTCAATGATGTTTGCTTCCTGCTCCATAAGCCTTTGGTATTTGGAGCGATTTTTAGGCATGAAGGTCAGGTCTCTGTATTCAACCTTGGCGAAAACGCCTGTAATTACCGGGATCTATTTCCCAATCCCCCTTCCTCAATGGAAGTTCCCAATTGCTCAGAAACTGGTGTTTTGGGGGTTCTTCCGGGTTTGATCGGAACTTTAATGGCTACGGAGAGCATCAAAGTCATCACAGGATACGCGGAAGCTCTCAGGAATCGGGTTTTATTTTTCGACAGCAAAACTTACCAACAATATTTTTTGGATTTAAAGCCAAATGCAGTGGCCAGAAACTTAATTCCAAAATCAAAAAAGGAATTGGAGCAATTGGATTATGAGTTTTTATGCTCAGGGATTCCAATTATCAGTTGGGAGGAAGGACTTAAATCATCCAAAGTCCAGTGGCTGGATGTCAGAGAAAGTCATGAAATGCCTAAATTGAATTTGAATAATCTGATAGAATTCCCTTTTAGTGAATTTTATGATTTAAATCAGGTTCACTTTAATTCTGATCAGGTTTTTGTTTATTGCCAAAGCGGAATCAGAAGCCAAAAAGCAGCCGTAAAGCTGAAAGATCATTTTCCGCACAAAGAGTTTATTTCAATTCGTGGAGGCGTGAATGCCTATCCTAAAAATTAAACCTATGGATAAAGTAAGAACCCCCAAAAATATATTTGTACAAGGAGCTATTTCTCCAGAAAAGATTGCCACTTCTATTGCAAATCATAGTACCAAAACTGAAATAGGAGGTCACTCCATTTTTTTGGGTCAAGTTAGAGCTGACCAAAAACAAAAAGGAGAGGTCGTCGCTATAGAATATACTGCTTATGAGGAGATGGCTTTGCAAAAAGCATTTGAAATCAGAGAGGCTGTTTTTGCTAAATACCCTCTGACTTGTATGCATATTTATCATAGCTTAGGTGAGGTGAAAGTAGGAGAGATATGTCTGTTTGTTTTTACATCTTCCAAACACAGAAAAGCCGCTATCGAAGCCTGCAGTGAGTTGGTTGAGCGCATTAAAGCTGAATTGCCGGTTTGGGGAAAAGAAATTCTGGATTCTGAAGAGCATGTTTGGAAAAAGAATAGTTAAATAAACCCAAGTCAGCCCTATGCATATTGACATGAAATTTTGGAAAAAGCTGAATTCGGAACAGCGCTTGGAACGGGTTCAGAAAGCTTTGAAACAAAATGTTGATTTCTCCAAGGATGCCAACCTGGGATATCCTACATCTAAATTGGACGAAAAGGTATTTGCCAATGAATCCCTTTTTTTGAGAGAAATGCCTGTGTTAAATACCTACATAGCCAACCCCAATCATATTGGCTGCCATACCTACGGAACTTCAGAGTTTGCTTTCAAGGGGACCCAAGAACTAGAGAGGGAAGTACTCAATATGATTGCGGTGGACTTGTTCAAAATCGATGAAGGTAGCTTTGATGGATACATTTCTCCTGGGGGTACTGAAGCAAATATTCAGGCCCTTTGGATTTATAGAAACGAATTCATTCAAAAGCATGGAGCTAAGATCGATGAGATTGCTATTTTAGCTTCTGAAGATACGCACTATTCCATTCCAAAAGCTGGTAATTTATTAATGCTTGATTGGGTTAAAGTACCTGTGCAAGCAGAGACAAGAGACATGTCGAAAGCAGATCTGGAAAGGGAAGTAAGAGATGCTATTTCCAAAGGAAAAAAATACTTTATAGCCATCGCAAACATGGGGACCACCATGTTTGGGTCCGTGGATGATCCGGTGCCGATAGCGGATGTTTTGAAGGAGTTTCAAGTGCCATTTAGATTGCATATTGACGGTGCTTATGGTGGTTTTGTATACCCCTTCTCAGAAGGTGAAAACCAAATTACTTTTCAAAATCCAGATATCTCTTCCCTAACTATAGATGCCCACAAGATGCTTCAAGCACCCTATGGAACTGGGATTTTTGTTTGTAGAAAAGGTTTAATTGAAAATGTATTAACCAAAGAGGCTCAATATGTTGAGGGTATGGACTTAACGCTTTGCGGGAGCCGTTCAGGGGCTAATGCAGTGGCTGTCTGGACTATTCTAACCACCTATGGCCCACACAAATGGTTTGAAAAAATCTCTGTCTTAAAGATGAGAACAAACTGGCTATGCAGGCATCTGAATGAGTTGGGGATTCCCTTTTTCAGAGAGCCTGAAATGAATATAGTTACACTCAGGGCAGAGGCTGTACCGGACTCAATTGCCCATAAATATAACCTCGTTCCTCAATCTCATTCTGAGGATAATGAGTGGTATAAAATTGTCTTAATGGACCACGTTGAAATCGAGCACTTAAAAGATTTCATCCAGGATATGAAGTCTTCTCAAAAACTACCGGAAACCAAACATGATTGATATTACCCACAAGAGTTCTACTCTGAGAAAAGCTGTAGCAGAAGCCACTGTAAAAGTGTCAAAACCCGAAACGATTCAGGCTGTAAAGGAAAGAAAAGTACCTAAGGGTGATGTGCTTGAAATGGCTAAAACCGCAGGGCTTTTTGCAGCAAAAAGAACAGCGGATATGATCCCGGATTGTCACCCCTTGCCCATAGAGTTTACTGGTGTATCTTATGAAATCGGAGATGAGGAGATCCGGATTTTGGTAGAGATTCATACAATTTACAAAACCGGTGTGGAGGTGGAGGCCATGCACACGGCCTCGGTAGTTGCGCTCACCATGTATGATATGCTTAAGCCATTGGACAAGGGAATCAGTATTGAAAAAATTCGATTGATTGAAAAGAAAGGTGGTAAGTCCGACTTAAATTCCAAGGACTTTTCTCATCTCAAAGGCGCTGTGATTGTTTGTTCGGATACTATCTCTCAAGGAAAAGGCGAGGATAAATCGGGTAAGATTATTCAGGATAAACTCAGCAGCTTTGGCGTACAAGTAGCGGCCTATGAAATCATTCCTGATGAAATAGAAAAAATCCAAGGTTTAGCAAAAAAATACGCTGACGAAGGAATAGACTTAATCATTTTCTCAGGAGGAACAGGTTTGTCTCCAAGGGATGTGACTCCGGATGCTTTGGAATCCCTATTGACTAGAAAAATACCTGGAATTGAAGAAACCATTAGGAATTACGGTCAGCAGCGAGTTCCAACAGCCTTTTTATCCCGCTCTTTAGCTGGAGTGATAGATCAAAGTTTGGTGTTGGCACTGCCGGGTTCATCTGCTGGCGCCAGAGAATCTTTGGATGCAGTTTTTCCAGCAGTTTTACATGTCTTTAAAGTGCTTTCCGGAGAAAGGCATTGAGTATTCCGAAAATCATCAAATTTTTAGGCTTGTCAAAATAATCAACCGTTTGCATAGATTTTCCCTGTATTTTCTTTTGAAAGGCTGATTTTCGGAAGGATAAAGTTTGTATGTTAGTTGACCTATTTTAAAATCCTGTGGGATTTTAGATGGTATTTAGCAATACATACCCAAAATAATCCATGGCAAAACCACGCCTGTCCTTTTCCCAGATCATTAATATGAATGTCGGATTTTTCGGCATTCAATATAGTTTTGGTTTGCAACAGAGTGCTGTCAATCCCATCTACGATATGTTGGGTGCAGCGCCAGATGAAATCCCCATATTGAACCTTGCAGGGCCGATGACGGGCTTATTGATCCAGCCGATCATTGGAGCATTGAGTGATAATACCTGGAGTCCAAGATTTGGTCGCAGAAAGCCCTTTATTTTCATAGGTGCCCTTTTCTGTAGTATTACCTTATTCCTGTACCCATTCAGTAGTTCCCTTTGGATGGCTGCTGGATTGCTATGGGTCTTGGATGCTGCCAACAATACTGCTATGGAACCTTATCGGGCTTTGATTGCAGATAAACTTCCTGATGAGCAATATTCTACAGGATTCTTGACCCAAAGCTTTTTTACCGGTCTGGGAATCACGCTTGCCAATATTTCCCTTTTTGTATTTCAAAAATATATCACTGGAACAGCAGGTTCTCTCCCTTATTGGGTATATGCTTCTTTCTTTTTAGGAACCATTTGCTCAATCACTACTGTGATGTGGAGTATTTCAAAAACACCAGAAATACCGCCGGATGAAGAGGAACTGAAAGCTCTGAAAAAGCGAACGGAAGGAATGCCTCACCCGGCTATTCAGTTTTTTCTTTCGATTCTAACCACTTTGGTAGCTTATCTGGTCTTTTTCCTATTGCTGATTCCTACAATTTTTGCCAAAGGATTGATTCGAAGAACCTTGGAAAAAACAAAAGAAAACTCGACGACAAGGGTGTTATTTGCCCAAAACATTGAAATCATCGAATCAATCATGGTCATGCCTTCTGTGATGTGGAAATTGGCACTTATTTACCTTTTCCAATGGTATGCCCTTTTTTGCTATTGGCAAAACGCCGCGAAAAGCATTGCTCAATCAGTTTGGAACACAACTCCGACAGGGGATAAGTTGCTGTATGAGGAAGCTGTGGGTTGGACAGGCTTGGTGAACGGATGGTATAATATAGTGACCTTCCTTTCAGCCTTCTTTTTGGCAAGTATGGCCCAAAAATATGGACCAAAAAAGGTGCATTTTATCTGTTTAATCATGGCAGGTATAGGGCTCTTGATTTTTCCCCAACTGGATAATAAATACGCCTTATTTATACCAATGACTGGTTTTGGGATCGCCTGGGCTAGTATGATGGGGGTTCCCTATTTGTTGGTGGTCAATGAAATTCCCAAAGAACGATATGGGGTTTACATGGGGATAATCAACATGATGATTGTGATTCCTATGATTTTACAGACGCTGACTTTCGGCTTTATCTCTAAAACCTTCTTGGGAAATGATCCAGGAATGGCCATAGTATTTGGTGGGGCTTTGCTGCTGATTGCGGCTTTAGCCACTTTAAATATCAAAGAAAATAAAAAAGTAATAACCAATTCCGGCGGTTTCTCCGCAGGGCATTAATGATTTTGACTTAATATGTCACAGATGAATTCCAGTAATGACCTTTCAATTTTGAAGGACTTTTCTATAGATGCTGTCAAAAAGGACAAGGATTTTGTTCGGCGTTTTGAAGAAGGAGTAGGCTCGTTAAAAAGCCTGTTTTTTGAGATTTATGGAAGAAATGAGTCTATTCAGGCTTTCTTTTCAGATCTTTTAAAAACTGTGGTCTCAGCTTATATAAATCGAGATCAAGATCTTAGAAAAAGGGATTTGGATAAATTGAAGCAAGGTCATTGGTTTTTGAGCAATGACTTGGCGGCCATGAGTTTGTACGTGGATAGGTTTTGTGGTTCCATTTCTAAAATGGAAAAAAAGTTAAGCTACTTCGATCAGCTGGGAGTTAATTTCCTCCATCTCATGCCTCTTTTTCAAAGCCCTCCTGGAGAAAGCGACGGGGGCTATGCAGTTTCTGATTTCAGGAAGGTGGATGAGCGATTTGGAACCCTGGAAGAACTTCTTTCACTTCGAAAAAAAATGCATAAAAACGGTATGCATCTGATGTTGGATATCGTATTGAATCATACTTCTCATAGGCATGAATGGGCAGAGAAGGCAAAAGCCGGGGATAAATTTTATCAGGATTACTTTTATATGTACGAGAATCGATGGATTCCCAATGAGTATGAGCTTGCCATGCCTGAGATTTTTCCGGAAAGCTCACCAGGCAATTTCACTTGGTCCGAGGACTGCCAAAAATGGGTGATGACCGTTTTCCATAATTACCAATGGGATTTAAATTATCGGAATCCACATGTATTAAGGGAAATGCTTGATACGATCTTTTTTTATGCCAATCTTGGTGTAGATCTATTGAGGATAGATGCCCCTGCTTTTATCTGGAAAGAAACTGGTACAACTTGTCAAAATTTGCCTCAAGCTCATGCTATTTTGAGATTGATCAAACAAGCAGTACAGATAGCAAGTCCCGGAATGGCCTTGCTTGGAGAAGCAATTGTGGCTCCGGCTAAAATCATGGAATATTTTGGGACAGGTGAAAATGCCGGCAAGGAGTGTGATTTTGCATATAATGCTACTCAAATGGCTTTGCAATGGGATATGCTGGCCACAGGAGAAACTCAGGTGATGTTGAACGCTCAATCCATTATTCAGCAAAAGCCTTTCGGAACAAGCTGGATAAGCTATACTCGATGTCACGATGATATAGGTTTGGGCTATGATGATTATATGATTGCCCAGGCTGGAAAAGATCCTTACCAACATAGAACATTTCTGAAAGATTATTTCTCAGGGAAATTTCCAGATAGTCCTGCGAGAGGAGCTTTATTTTCATCCAATCCAAAAACAGGGGATGCCAGGATTTCAGGTACACTTGCATCGCTTTGCGGATTGGAAAAGGCTATCTGGGAAAAAGATGATGCCCAAGTTGCCTCTGCCATCCAAAAGATTCTGATGATGCAGGCTCATTCTGTTTTCCTCGGTGGATTACCTATGTTATACTATGGAGACGAATTGGGCTATACTAATGATTATAGCTATGAAAAAGATCCTGCAAAAAGCTATGACAACCGTTGGATGCATAGACCAATTATTGATTGGGTAAAAGCTGAAAACAGAAATGAGGAGGGAAGTATTGAAAACAGGGTTTTTACAGGAACTCAGAAATTACTTCAAATCCGGAAAACACTTCCAGCCATAGGCGACTACAAGAATATCACATGGTTGTACCCGCATAATATTCATGTTGCTGCTTATTTGAGAAGCTTGGAGGATCAAAAAGTTTACTGTGTTTTCAATTTTAAGAATGAGGCCGCTTATCTGACTTGGTATGCCTTTAAGGAGCAGGGAGTAATCCCAAAGAAGTTTAAAGATCATTGGACAGGTCAGGAATTGGAAGTGGGGAGAGATGATGAATACCTGATATTGGAACCATTCGGATTTCGGATTTTGGAAGTAATTGAAAGCTAGTAAAGCCTCAAATTAGAGTTGACTCTCGAATAATTAAATCTGAGTCAATTTTGTAAGTCTCATTGGATCCAAGGCTTTGATCTTTCAGGAGCTGAACCAAAAGATTTACAGCTTTCATTCCCATTTGATGGCCGTGCTGTTCTACTGTACTTAGTCCTGGGGACATTACTTCTGCTATTTTCCAGTTAGAAAAGCCCATCACACCAATTTGTTTGGGCACTTGAATTCCTTGGGACTTGAGATAATTCATTACGCCTAATGCCACCAAGTCGGTGATACAAAAAAAGGCATCCGGTGGCTGAGGTAAGTTGAGTAGTTCTTGAGCAAACTGGTAGCCTTCTTCCTCGCTGATATTTTTGCAATGCGGAACCCATTCTTCTCTAAATTCCAAACCGGCATCTTCCAAGGCTTTTTTATATCCTTTTAAGCGATCCATCGAGTTCTTTACCTCAAGGAGTCCATTGATGTGTGCAATTCTTCGATATCCTTTCTTGATGAGATGGTTGACGGCTTCATAGGCACTTTCATAATCATCCGTAATTACCTTGGGTGTATGGAAGTTTTCCAGAAACTTATCAAACTGGATGACAGGTTTACCTTCATCTATGAATTCCTGCAAATGCTCAAAGTCTTTGGTTTCATTACTAACTGAAATTAACAAACCATCCACACTTCCTGAAAGCATACTCCTACAAGCTAATTTCTCGTTCGGTAGTTTTTCGTCGGTTTGGCCTAAAAGTATCCTGTACCCATGTTGATTGGCAGCTGCAATTGCTCCGCTGATAATAGATGAAAAGAATGGGTGTACGACTTCCGGTACGATCATTCCCAAAGTCATGGTTCTATTTCTTCGGAAATTGACTGCTATGCTATTTGGAACATAATTATGCTTTTCAGCATAATCCTTTACCAATTTAATCGTCTCTTCAGAAATCCCAGAATAGGAGTTTAGCGCTCTAGAGGCAGTAGAAACAGATATACCCAACTCACGGGCAATATCTTTCAAGGTAATTCTTCTCTTATCCATTCTTTTAAAGGATCATTCATCAAGATAAACTGAAAAAATGGATTTTTGTCCTGTTCCAACCTCTGATTAGTTTTCGCTGAGGACTTTTCCTTTGCTATCCAGCAATAGGATTTTCTGAATTTCCCCTTTTTGAATTCGAAGTTCAATTCTTGTTTGACCTTCTACTTCTTTGAAAATCACCCTCCTAATTTCATAGCCAGAATATTTTTTCAAGATTTTAGACTCAATTTCAGAAGGCAACTGATCCTCATAGGGAATAGTGTTTTCAAATCTATACTCAGGCCCCAAATCAGTTTTCAATTCCAAAAAGGTATTGCTTCCATCCTCATTTTTCGCCAATTCAAAAGCATCATAGAGTTCTCCTACAGCTGTATAGGATTCAAATTTCAGGCTATTATTCTCAATGCTAATTAGCTGAAACAACTGGGTGTTTTCAGCAGCCCGGTCTCTCACTGCCTCAGTTCCTTCCCATGCATTTGGGTTAAGGCCATACATTTTGCCTCCACTGACTGACACCACGTAAACTGTACCAGTTAGGTCTCTCAGGTTGGTTCCATTCAGTACATTCTCACCAAGACTTACTCTCCCTCGAGCATAGCTATGGTCATGTCCTTGCAATGCCAAGTCTACCTTAAATTCATCGAAAATAGGCTTCCAAATAGCTCTCAATGCCTCATTATCTCTTCCAGACGAAGCCGAAAAAAGTGGATGGTGGTAAGATACAATGGTCCATTTCTTTTTATTCTCTTTCAATATGTTTCGAAGCCATGCAGCCTGCTTTTCATGATCTCTGTTAGAGTCCAAGAAGATAAATTTGACATCAGGATAATCAATAAAATAGGCTGTTTCCTCCAAACCTTCAGGACCGTTTATAGGGAAAGTAAACTGAGGCTTCCACTGAATGGAAAGTGCTCTTCCGGCCTCCCGATTGGAGTTATTGAGATAATTGTATTCATGATTACCAGGAACAGAAAGGGAAGGGAGCATACTATGGATAAAACCTCCTGCAGTAAACCATTCATGCCATTCCTGTTCTCTATGAGCATAATTGATCAGATCTCCTGCATGGATTATAAAATCTGCATCAGGTGCCTTTCTATATCCTTCCCGAATCAACCTAGCCCATAATTCCAGGATATAATTTTGTGCATCTCCTACATACAAAAAAGAAAAGCGCTCCTTTGGATCAGCAGAGGCTGTTTTAAATTGAAACCATTCGGACCAATGTTCTCCATCTCCAACTCTATAGCCATAAAGTTGTCCTGGTTGAAGGTTCTTAAATTCCACAGAATGATAATTTGCCTCCACTTCTGCCATGGGAACTTCTTTGGCATTCAAGTTTTCGGTTTTGGCTGTGTAAGTTTGGGCATTTCTCCAAAACTTCGGAGCTGCCGTAGCAGGTGCAATTTCTGCGTAGGCAACCTCTATCTCTGTAGTCGTTCTCCAAGTTACGTTCATCTCTGAACTGGGATTTTGACCGGGATTTAAGATGATTCTGTCCGGATGAATACTGGGTTTGGACCAATCGTTAGCAAAAATTGGTTCTTTGTAAACCCTAATCTCCTGGGCTTTACAAGAAGATTCAAAAATTAGAATGCCTAAAAATAGAAATAGGATCCTGATATGCATAGGATTTTGGGTTTGGTTAAGGTCTTGAAAAATACCGGATTATCCCCAGAAGAAAAATCAAAAAAGGAATAAACATCTCTTTAATCCTAGAGGAGCTATTGTTTAAGTAGAAAGCTGGGATAGTTTATCGGCTATCCATGCTTGATATTCCATATAGCAGTCTTCTGAAAAGGAGTTGAGAATTGACTTATCAGACTTAGCAGCCGAAAGCTCCTGATCCTGTTGAATCCACCTGTTTTGAATAATATTCAACTCCTCTCTAATTTGGAAAAATAGGCTTTGCCGATCCTGATCGATTAAAGAATGGAGCTCCTTTGCTTTCCACCATAGGGACTTGTCTGGATTGGAGGTTGGAGCTACCAGAAAGCTTTTGGATGTGCCCAGATAAAATGGCACATAAATACTTAAACAGGGGTGTGGTGTGCCTGAAAGCCAAATGCTTGAAAAGCCTTCTTTTCTGAGCTCTGCAACCATACTTCCAGTAGTATCTGACGGATTTGTCAAGCCTGTTGCGTGCATACAAATCGACCCAGAATTGGCTTTCTTGGGGAGAAATTTGGTATCAGGTAAGTTATGGGTTCTTAAAATTTCAATGACTGAATGTACATCGATAGCTCCCTGATTTTCTTGTAGAAAATTACCGGTACAAGCTTTTCTTTTATCACCTTTTCCAAAATAGGTAAATAGGATGTCAGAAAATCTTGATTTAAACCCCGATTTTTGAGCAAACCAAGAGGAAAAGGTTTGGCTTTCATCAGCTATGAAAATCTGATCATAATCCTCCTCGATGGTCAATATATTGGAAATGCTGGCAGTTAACGCCACTTTTTTCCATGCCCAGGATTTTCCCGAAGTTTCCAGTATAAATGCATGATCCAGATCAGCAATTAGGAAGCTGTTGTGATAGTAAAAGTCTTTATTTTGATAGCCTCCACAGGCATTTTGGCCAAACTGCTGCAGAAGGGAAATAATGATTTCCCTAGCTTCTTCTGCGCTTTTACTTCTTTCTAATGCCAATCGCAACAAATCCATCCCTGTTAGTCCCGGATTAGATTTATCGAATTTGACATTGGTAAATACAGCTTCATTGCCAATGCACACATTGAACTCATTTACCCCCATCTCTGCACCCCACATTTGGAAGGGTTTGGAAAAGATGCATTCATAAGTTTCGCTTACTTGAGGAATCTCTAAATAAGTGCATTTAAGGATTTGAGAAGTAGGCTTTTTGGCTGGAACCCAGAGAATTTCCTGAGCCTCTTGTGGTTCCCTATCCGAGTTTTTTCCAAAAATCAGATTTCCAGATTGGGTTGCTTTTGCAAGGGCTACCAGTGTATCACACATAAGCTCAAAAGTTCAAGGACCAGATCCCAGCTTGTTCTGCCGCTTGTATTTCCAAGGTATCTCCTCTCAAATATGCAAGAGGTTGCCCATCTGCACCTAAGTCCCAGAGCTCTCCTTTTAGGAAGATATTTAATCCAACCAACGCCGAAGTCTGGCTGATTTTACCAGGTAAGGCATATTTTTTCCATGCTTCGCCTTCCGTCAGAAGATTAATGTCAGATTCATTGATGCTTGTAGGTGTGATGGACCCGCTATAGCCTTTCCAGGGGCTATTCATGGTGCTATCTCCAGGACAGAAGGATGGCACCAAGACTATTTCAGCTCTATTTTCAATAGTATTTAAATAAGCATCTTCATACCAACTATCGGCACACACGAGTACGGATGTTTTTCCCATAGGAAGATCAAATACAGGCAAATCTTTACTTTCTCCAGAACTTAAAAAAGGGAGTTCGGATTCAACGGGAAAGTTCTTGTAAATAGGGGAGCCCATGATATTGCCTTCCGGATCAAAAAGGAAAGAAACATTATACAAAGGACCATTGGGGTCCACGCTGAGTTTTCCGGAAATCACAGCAGGCTGAGGTAGAATAATTGAACCTGCAGTAATATAAACCTGATAATCTTTAGCAAGACTGGAAAAGGTTTCGAAATAGGTTTTTGCCATTTCCTTAGCTTTCATCCTGAAAATAGAAGCTGCTGCTTTGTCCTTTTCTTTTGTCTTGAAAAAAGCCAAAGAGAAATCAAAAATATTGCTCATGACCAAGGTGCTCATAGCCTCATTCAGGGTCTTTTTTTCAGCTAAAACATGCTTTTCTCCTTGCAAAACCAGCCAAGTGCCGATATACTCAGGATACAGAACCAAAGTGTTACTTTTTAAAAAACCTGAATCGCGGGCGATTTGTAGATACAATTCTATTTTTCTTTTAAAAATATCCGGCTGCAAATAATCGTGCTCATCCATGAAAGGTTGAATTCCTACGATATTCCTTTCTAAGGAATCGCTGGGATTGATTTCCTGAACCATGCTCAGGTAGGGCTTTGGCATTGGAGCTTGAATTTTACGTCCGGAAGAAGACCAAATCAACCAAACGAAAATCACCAATAAGAATAGACTGATGAGTAATCTTTTAATCATTGTTTAATTCCTGTAATATTTTCTCTGCCGCAGTTTCTCCTGCTCTCACGGCACCTTCTATATATCCATGCCATCGAGTAGCTGCTTCTGTGCCTGCAAAATGCAATCTTCCCTCGCTTTGGCTATAACTGTTCTGATATTTAGTCCAAGAATTGACTTCTCTAATTCCGGCGTAGCAGCCCTCAGACCATGTTTCCTCATTCATGGTGTGGTCCACATAGTTGATTTCCTGATTAGCTTCCTCTCCAAAATATTGGATAAGCTGTTTTTTCACGGCTTGTTTTCTCGAATCCTCGTCCATTTGGAAGAATTTCCGAGCCTTATTTCCAATGACAAAACCCATTAAGACGCCGTATTTGGAATCTGCCGGGGAACTGTCAAATATTGTTTGTAGGTAAAATTCAGAATCCGAAACGGCTTGGCCGGATAGATTTTTATGTCTCCAAAATGGCTTAGCAAATACCATTTGGCACTTCCCAATATATCCCATTTCATATCCTTCTAAGAGTTTTTGCTTTTGATCAGAAAGTGGAGGATTGATTCCAATTTTCTTCAAAAGAGGAGGAGGAACGGCGAAGATGATATGGCTAAATACTTGAGCTCCTTTGGAGGTGCTTAGGGTAATTTTTTCCTTTTCCTGAATGATTGATAGGACAGGGGAGTCAAATTGAATACGATCAAAAAATGGTTTGGCTATCGCTTCGGCAAGTGTTTGCATTCCTCCATGAATTCTATGCTGCTGAGCTCCGTTTTTGATGGAAATCAGGACATCGAGAGAGGTGCCGGATTTGATATAAAACAGCGCATGCAACAGAGAAAGCTCCTCGGGTTCGCAGGAGAATATGGTCTGCATTCCAACTTTCATCACTTGCAAACAAGCCTCAGTTTTTGAGTTTCTTTTCAAGAAATCCATCAGAGTTTGTCCGTCAAATTCCTGAGCTTTAGGATGGGTCCAGGGTTTTTCCAAATCTATTTTGGAGGCCATGCGCTCTAGCTTTCGCACGATCATATCCAGATTCAAAAGTGAAATGATATCCAGCTTAGGGATAGTTCCTTTGTAACTTTTGATTCTTCCATTAAGATCCAGAATACTTTGCCCTTGGTTGTAGGTTTCGAAATATGGAACTCCGTATTCCTTGCAGAGCTCGTACATCCGGGTTTGGGAAGGGCCTATCCACTGTCCGCCTAAATCCAGGTAAAGGTCCTCTTGGATTTGTTTGGTATAAACTCTTCCACCCAGTCGCTCTCTTGCCTCAAATAACCGGAAAGAAATTCCCTTTTGATGCAAAATGCGTGCGGCTGCTAGGCCTGAAAAACCAGCGCCAATAATGGCAATCTGATTGGTTGGGTGAATCATAACGGAAAATAGATAAATTTTCCGAAACTCAGATAGTTGATTATTTATTCTGGGAAATCAAGAATTCACGAAATTCCTCGGTATTAAAATTACTCATCCCTTCTTGGTAGAATACGATTTTGCCTTGAGGATTTATTACCAAGGTTGTAGGAATGGATTCACTTTGTAAGCTGCTATTGAGACCATAGCTGGCATGAGCTGTAGGGAAAACCCAACTTTTACCTTGAATAAATGCTTTACTTTTTTCAAAATCATTGTCTAAACCAATCAGAAGAAATTCCAGATTGGGTTCATCCTTTACCTTTTTGTAGAGTTCGGAGATATGCGGCATTTCAGCACGGCAAGGGCCACACCAAGAGGCCCAAAGATTAATAAAAAGAGTTTTGCCTTTGTACTTAGCTAAATTGATTTCCTTTCCTTCAAAATCCAGGAATTTACCTTGATAATCAAAGTTTTGATTTGTTAAATCTACCCGCTCAATTTTGGGTGTGATTAGGCCTGTGTAAAGTAATGCGGATTGGATTCCACCTTGAATCACCGGCAGTAAGCCCGTGAAATAAAGAAAGGCAAAAAAGGACAAAATCAGCCCCCAGGATTTAAGTTCTTTGAGAAAGGTTGATTTCGACATGGTTTAAAATATTTTAGATTTTTGATTTACGAATTACGGAATGACCACTTAGTTTATTGTTGGGAAAAATCTCGCGGCGGCGCGGCGTCGCAGCGAGCATTTTAATAACTACAGAGAGTAAGGAGGATTATTTATTTCAAATTGTTTTTCCAAATCTATCCAGGGGATTCTGATCATGTTTAAGAATTTTTGATTTACGAATTACGATTTACGAGGGACTCTAATAACTCAATAACTCAATAACTAATAACCTACTACAATTAAATAAGATAGTTGCCTCTTCTGATAGCTTCTTGGTTGCTTTAATGAGGAAATAAGGCATTTACGGTTGTAGCTTTGATGAGACCGCTTCGTTCCTCGCGGTGACGACAATATTTTTGATTTACGAATTACGATTTACGAGGGACGCTAATAACTCAATAACTCAATAACTAATAACCTACTACAATCAAATAAGATAGTTGCCTCTTCTGATAGCTTCTTGGTTGCTTTAATGAGGAAATAAGTCATTTACGGTTGTAGCTTTGATGAGACCGCTTCGTTCCTCGCGGTGACGACAATATTTCTGATTTACGAATTACGATTTACGAGGGACGCTAATAACTCAATAACTCAATAATTAATAACCTACTACAATCAAAGAAGATAGATGCCTCTTCTGATAGCTGCCTAGTTGCTTTAATGAGGAAATAAGTCATTTACGATTGTAGCTTCGATGTGACCGCTTCGTTCCTCGCGGTGACGACAATATTTCTGATTTACGAATTACGAATTACGAGGGGCACTAATAACTCAAAAACTAATAACTCAAAAACTAATAACCTACCCCCATCAAAGAAAATAGACACTTCTGCTGACTGCCTCTGACTTTTCTATCCCACAGATTAACACAGATTTCTTTCGGCTTACACACTTCTCATTTCAGCCTTTCCAAAATTACCCCCACGCTTTCAGACGCTTAGTGACAAGTCTCACGGACTTTACTTTTTTGAAAGAAAAGCAGCCTTATCTTGCAGGTTCAATCGAAAGATCTTAGCCAAAAATATGAATTACGAGATTAAAATTGCCTCCGAACTCAACATCAAATCCCATCAGGTGAAAGCCACCATGGACTTGCTGGATGAGGGAGGTACAGTTCCCTTTATTTCACGCTATAGAAAAGAAGCAACAGGAAGCCTGGATGAAGTGCAGGTAGCAGCGGTAAGAGACAGGTTGCAGCAATTACGGGATTTGGATAAGCGTAGAGAGGCGGTGCTGAAGTCCATCGAGGAACAAGGAAAGCTTAGCCCGGAACTCAAAAAGGCTGTAGAAAATGCAGAAACTATGGCTAAACTGGAGGATATCTATCTTCCTTATAAGCCCAAAAGAAGAACCAAAGCTACTATCGCCAGAGAAAAAGGTCTGGAGCCTTTGGCAGAGCGTATTTTCGAGCAAGAATCAATCGACCTAGAAGAAGAAGCCTCTCAATATATTAATGAGGAAAAAGAAGTCAAATCAGTAGAAGAAGCCCTTCAGGGAGCAAGAGATATTATTGCCGAGTGGATCAACGAAAAAGCAGATCTCAGGGAGAAAATGCGTAAGCTGTTTTTGGAAGAAGGAAATTTCACTTCCAAAGTAATCCCTGGAAAAGAAGCCGAAGCGGTTAAATACAAAGATTATTTCGACTGGACAGAACCTATTAAAACAGCTCCATCTCATAGGGTTTTGGCAATGCGTAGAGGGGAAAAAGAGCTTTTTCTAATGCTTGATTCCTGTCCGGTAGAACAAGATGCCTTGGCATTGATAGAAAGAGTAGTGATTGATTCCCAAAAAAGCAATGAATCCGTAGAACAGGTGAAACTGGCGATCAAGGATTGTTATAAGCGCTTGCTCAAGCCGAGTATGGAAACAGAAGTTCGCCTTCTGACCAAAAAGAAAGCAGATGAGGAAGCCATTCGGGTTTTTGCGGAGAATTTAAAGCAGTTGCTTTTGGGAGCTCCTTTGGGTGAAAAATCTGTGATGGCAATAGATCCTGGTTTCCGTACTGGTTGTAAATTGGTGTGCTTGGGCCCACAAGGTCAATTTTTACATTATGAAAGTATTTTTCCTCATGAGCCTCAAAAGAGAACATCGGAAGCGGGTATGACCGTCAAGGGCTTAGTGGATAAGTTTTCTATTCAGGCCATTGCCATTGGTAATGGAACAGCCGGTCGTGAAACAGAAGCATTTGTTAAATCTTTAGGACTGCCCAAGTCAGTCGTAGTTACAATGGTCAATGAAGCAGGAGCATCCATCTATTCTGCATCAGAAGTAGCAAGAGAGGAGTTTCCGGACTTAGATTTGACTGTTAGAGGTGCAGTTTCTATTGGCCGAAGATTGATGGACCCTTTGGCTGAATTGGTTAAAATCGACCCAAAGTCCATAGGAGTGGGACAGTACCAACACGATGTGGATCAAAATGCTTTGAAAAATGCACTGGATGATACGGTGATGTCTGCAGTAAACGGAGTGGGAGTGGAGGTCAATACGGCATCCAAACAACTGCTGACTTATGTTTCTGGTCTAGGTCCTGTACTAGCTCAAAATATTATTGAATTCCGAAATCAAAATGGTCCATTCAAGTCCAGAAGTCAGTTGCTAAAGGTTCCTCGCTTAGGTGAAAAGGCTTTCGAACAGGCAGCTGGTTTCTTGCGGATTTCACAGGCAAAGAATCCTTTGGATGCTTCGGCAGTGCACCCTGAGCGATATGCTTTGGTGGAAAGCATGGCGAAAGATCTGGGAGCTTCCATCGATGATCTGGTAAAGTCAGAGGACTTGCGCAATCGGATCAATTTGAAGAATTACGTTTCTGAACAAGTTGGTTTACCGACTTTGCAGGATATTTTAGCTGAATTAGCCAAGCCCGGTAGAGATCCACGGGAGAGCTTTGAAGTCTTTCAGTTTGAAGAAGGAGTAAATAGCATGGAAGATCTCCGGGTAGGAATGAAATTACCGGGTGTGGTCACGAATATTACTGCCTTTGGAGCTTTTGTAGATGTAGGAGTTCATCAAGATGGCCTTGTTCACTTAAGCCATCTGGCAGACCGCTTTGTAAAGGATCCCAATGAGATTGTGCATGTCAATCAAAAGGTGGAGGTGACAGTTTTGGAAGTAGATATCCCTCGAAAGCGAATTGGGTTGAGTATGAAATCCGATCCATTTGCAGAGCGAGGTAAGAAAATGGAAAGGAGTTCAAAACCAGTGAAAAAAGAAGAGCCCCAAGGCACGATGGCAGAAAAGTTGGCCATGCTGAAAGGAAAGTTTAGATAAGTTAGAATTGTGAAGTTTGAAATATGAAAAAGCGCGATTCCGGAAGGGGTCGCGTTTTTTTATTTTACAATTGATTATTTCACCATAGAGGATAGAGAGAAATTCATGGAGAGTAAAAGGGGGAGGGGCTAATTTTGATCAATTTTAACCAATAATTTTTCCTAGAAAAAGGAAACTCGAAAGTCAGTGTTTTAATAAAACTAATATTTGAAAAATACCCTGTTCAGGGTATTTTTTAGTTTTATTAAAACAACTATTTTTAGGAGCCAACTAATTTGAAAAAAAACGACCCCAGCTAAATAAATTAACTGAGGCCCTTTTAAATGTTTTCACAACGGAATAATCCTTATTGTGAATTGCTTCAAATTGGTGATACTAAGATAAGTTTTTAACTATAAACTTTTACAATAAAGATGAAAAAAATTTTAGGATTGGATTTGGGGACGACATCAATCGGTTGGGCATTCATTAAAGAACCTGAAAAAGGAGTTGCAGGAAGTGAAATCGTAGAAATGGGTGTCAGGATAGTACCTCTTAGCTCCGATGAGGAAAATGATTTTGCAAAAGGAAACACCATTTCAATTAATGCTGATAGGACTCTTAAAAGAGGAGCTAGAAGAAATTTGCAACGATTCAAACAAAGGAGAAATGCACTTCTTATAATCTTCAAAGAAAAGAATTTAATTCCCTCAAACTTCAACTATGCTGAGGATGGCCCATCCTCTACTTTTTCAACCTTGAAGCTAAGAGATAAAGCAGCGAAAGAAAAAATTGAAATAGAAGACTTAGTGAAAGTCCTATTACAAATCAATAAAAAAAGAGGCTATAAAAGTAGCAGAAAAGCAAAGTCTGAGGAAGATGAAGGTTCAGCTATTGATAGTATGGGAATAGCTAAGGAATTATATGAAAATGATCTAACTCCTGGACAATGGGTATATGAAGCTTTGAAAAAAGGGAGAAAGAATGTCCCTGATTTTTACAGATCTGACCTTCAGGAAGAATTCAGGAAAATTGTGAGTTCCCAATCAGCATTTTATCCTGAAATTTTGAACCCATCTTTTATTGAAGATTGGATGGGGAAGCCAAGTACTCCCACAAAGCATTTTTTTAATAAAAAGGGAGTTCAATTGGCCGAAAATAAAGGTAAGAGAGAAGAAAGAAGATTTCAAGAGTATAAATGGAGAGCCGAAGCAGTAAGCTCTCAAATTGATCTTTCAGAAATCGCTTTAATTCTTTCTCAAATTAATAATCAGATATCCAATTCCAGCGGCTACTTGGGCGCTATCAGTGATAGGAGTAAGGAGTTATACTTCAAAAACCTAACCGTTGGACAATACCTTTATCAGCAAGTTCAAAGAAATCCCCATACAAGATTAAAAGGTCAGGTTTTTTATAGACAAGATTATTTGGATGAGTTCGAAAAAATTTGGAGTGTACAATCAGAATATCACCCTCAATTAAATGATGATATTAAAAAAGAGATTAGGGATGTCACTATTTTCTTTCAGCGCCGACTTAAGTCTCAAAAGCACTTGATTAGTAACTGTGAATTTGAAGATCACCATAAGGTTGTCCCAAAATCACATCCAATTTTTCAAGAATTTAGGATATGGCAAAACCTTAACAATCTCCATTTAATTAAGAAGGAAAATTTAAATGAAAAATTTGAACTCGCTTTAGAGGGTAAAATTGCTTTGGCCAATGAATTGGCATTCAAGAGGGATTTAAGTGTAAAAGAAGCCTTGAATATTTTAGGTTTAAAGCCTAGTGAATGGGAACTCAATTTCACAAAAATAGAAGGTAACCGTACCAACCATGCTTTTTTTGAGGCGTTTACAAAAATTATAGAGCTAGAAGATGGAGAGCCGTTAGATTTCGGCAACATGAAATCTGATGATATTCTCGACCAGTTTTCTGAAGCTTTTTTGAGAATTGGTCTTGAGCCCGGATTGCTTCAAGTGAATAATGAAATTGAAGGCGCAGAATATGAAAAACAACCCTATGTGCAATTTTGGCACTTGTTGTATAGCTCAGAAGATGATCAGAAATTAAAGCAAAATTTAATTAGAAAATTTGGTTTCAAACCTGAGCATGCAAAAATATTGGCAAGTATCAGCCTGCAAGATGATCACGCTTCCTTAAGTAGTAGGGCAATTAAAAAAATATTGCCACATCTTCAGTCTGGGCTTATCTACGACAAAGCTTGTACCTATGCAGGATATAATCATTCTTCTTCATTTACAAAAGATGAAAATGAAAAGAGGGAGTTGAGAGCAGAGTTGGAATTATTAAAAAAGAATTCTTTAAGAAATCCTGTCGTAGAGAAGATCCTTAATCAGATGATTAATGTAGTAAATGCGATTTTAAAGGATTTAGAGCTAGGTAGACCTGATGAAATTAGAGTTGAGATGGCTCGTGAGCTGAAAGCAAATGCTGAGCAAAGGAAGAATATGACTTCCAATATTGCTTCAGCAACAAGAGATCATGAAAAATATAAAGAAATACTCAAAAAGGAATTTGGACTAAAAAGAGTCACTAAAAACGATTTGTTGCGTTACAAACTTTGGCTTGAAACAGATGGGATATCTCTTTATACGGGCAAGCCGATTGAGGCCAGTAAACTTTTTTCAAAGGAATATGATATCGAGCATATTATCCCCAAAGCAAGGTTGTTTGATGATTCCTACTCGAACAAGACTATTTGTGAAAGACAACTTAACGTTGACAAAGCAAATATTACGGCATTTAGTTTTCTTCAAAACAAACTATCAGCTGATGAATTTGAGCAATATCAGTCTCGAGTAAAATCTTTTTATGGAAAATTAAGTAAGGCCAAAATTCAAAAACTCCTAATGGCAAATGATAAAATCCCTGAGGATTTTATTGCTCGACAGCTTCAAGAAACCCGCTATATCAGCAAAAAAGCGAAGGAAATACTCTTTGAGATTACAAGGAGAGTAACAGTTACTACAGGAACTATTACAGATAA
This sequence comes from Algoriphagus sp. UBA3586, assembly GCF_002376385.1. Classification (NCBI taxonomy): domain Bacteria; kingdom Pseudomonadati; phylum Bacteroidota; class Cytophagia; order Cytophagales; family Cyclobacteriaceae; genus Algoriphagus; species Algoriphagus sp. UBA3586. Next base: position 54,751 of record NZ_DFMT01000030.1, read on the forward strand.
GCTACGGGAAGATTGGGGGCTAGTAGAGATCATGAAAGAGCTGAATTGGGAGAAATATGATAAGTTAGGTTTGACCTACACAATTGAAGGGAAACATGGTGAAAGGTTAAATAAAATCAAAGATTGGAGTAAAAGGAATGATCACCGCCACCATGCCATGGATGCACTTACGGTTGCCTTAACAAAACCAGCTTACATTCAATATCTCAATAATTTAAATGCTAAAGCCATAGATGATAAAAAAGGCTCAGAGATTTTCGCAATAGAACAAAAGTATCTTAAGAGAGAAAATGGAAAACTTTGTTTTATTCCTCCCATAGAAAATATCAGAACAGAGGCTAAAAAGCACCTTTCAAGGATTTTGGTTTCTTACAAAGCAAAAAATAAAGTTGTTACAATTAACAAGAATAAAACGAAGAAGAAAGCAGGTTTCAATGAACAGATTGCATTAACACCAAGAGGTCAGCTTCATAAGGAAACAGTTTACGGGAAGTCCTTTCACTACAGTACAAAGTTTGAGAAAATCGGTGCTTCTTTTGATGTTCAGAAAATTAATACTGTTGCCAAGAAAGAAGAAAGGGAAGCCCTTTTAAAAAGGTTAGCTGAAAATGGTAATGATCCTAAAAAGGCTTTCACCGGAAAAAATGCTTTAAGCAAAATGCCAATTTATTTGGACTTAGAAAGAAATATTAAGCTAGGGGAAAAGGTAAAAACCGTAACTCTTGAAGAAAATTACACCATAAGGAAAGAAATTGTAGGAGTAAGTCCTAATTCAAAGCAAATAGTTCCAGACTATAAATCAATAGAAAAAATTGTTGATTCAGGAGTAAAGTTAATTTTGAAAGAAAGGTTGGATCAATATAATGGTGATTCAAAACTCGCTTTTTCAAATCTTGACGAAAATCCTATTTGGCTCAACAAAGAGAAAGGTATATCAATAAAAAGAGTCAAAATCCATGGTGTCAGCACCGTAGAATCACTTCATGTGAAGAAAGATCATTTCGCTGAACCAATTTTAGATCAGGAAGGAAATGAAATACCAGTTGATTTTGTCAGTACGGGGAATAACCATCATGTTGCTATTTACGAGGATGAAAAGGGAAATCTTCAAGAGGAGGTTGTTTCGTTTTTTGAAGCTGTTATTAGAAAGAACCAAGGCTTACCAATAATCAATAAAAATCACTCTCTGGGTTGGAAGTTTTTATTTACGTTAAAGCAGAATGAATATTTCATTTTTGATTCTTATGGTTTTGATCCTGCTGATATAGACTTATTGGATGAAAGAAACTACCATTTAATTAGTCCAAATTTATTTAGGGTACAAAAAATAGGAACAAAGGATTATACATTTAGACATCACCTTGAAACAGTTTTAAATGATTCAAGCGAATTAGACTCTGTAGCTTATCTTAGACTAAGATCACCAGAAAAGCTTAAAAATATTGTTAAAGTTCGTTTAAACCATTTAGGGAAAATCATTCAGGTTGGAGAGTATTAAAAAATGGAATTAGGAAAAGCCTATAATATTTGCAACCACTCTAACTACATGGAGAAAATCTTCCGAGAAGAAGGGAATGATCGGTGCTTTCTTCAGCTCTTCCAAAGAGCTAAAACTTTGGAAGAGCTTTAATATGCTAGTCAAAAAAACTTAACCGATGGAACCAGGTCAATCCTACCATATCTACAATCACGCCAATGGAATAGAGCAAATCTTTCAAGATGAGGAAAATTATAGATTCTTTTTAAAGCAATACGCAAAGTATTTGGGTGGAGTGGTAGATACTTATGCTTATTGTTTGATGCCTAACCATTTTCATTTACTAGTTGGCGTGAAGCTGGAGGACGAATTGAAGTCAACTTTTCCAAAGTTCGAAACTTTGGAAAAGTTAATCTCTAAGCAATTTGCTAACTTCTTTAGTTCTTACACTCAGTCTTTTAATAAAGTATATAGCAGAAGAGGAAGTTTATTTATTAAGAACTTTAAAAGAACCCCCATTCTCGACGAGCGCCAATGGCAAGAGACTTTCCTTTATATCCACCTCAACCCAGTGAAGCATGGCTTTGTCAAAGTTCATCAGGATTGGAAGTGGTCAAGTTGGCATGCATACCAAGATCTCAATAAGCCTTCAAATTTAGAAAGAGATTATTTCACTAATTTCTTTGATGGTTGGGGTCATGTGCGGAATATGATGGAAGTGAAAAATGAATGGTTGATGAATAAAAGTTTGGAATAGTAGATCGGAAAACTTTTCTAAAGTTCTAAAAATTTAGAAAAGTTAACTCTCCGTAAACCTTATAAACATGATCAAAAGAACTCTATTTTTCGGAAATCCCGCCTATCTCAGTACCAAAAACGAACAATTACATATTTCATTTCCTGAAACCGAAAAGGAAGCCCGTATGGTTCCTATCGAAGACCTGGGAATGATAGTGTTGGAGAACCAGCAAGTCACCATAACCCATGGCCTGATTGCCAAGCTCACAGAGAAAAAAGTGGCCATTATCACGTGTAATAGTCAACACCTTCCGGAAGGCCTACTTCTTCCAATGCACGGTCATTCCGAACAAACCGAACGGATTCGCTTCCAAATCCAAGCTTCTCAGCCTCTCAAGAAAAACCTCTGGCAACAGACAGTCACAGCTAAAATCCAAAACCAAGCAGCACATCTCAAAGAAAAAGGAAAAGATTCACCGCGTCTTTATTATTTAGCCAAGAATGTAAGCTCTGGTGACAGCGGGAATCATGAAGCCCAAGCTGCTGCCATTTATTGGCAAAACTTATTTGATATCCCTGATTTTAATCGAGCACAGGCAGGAATTCCTCCCAATAATCTGCTCAACTATGGATATGCAATCTTAAGGGCTGTGATTGCCCGTGCATTGGTTTCTTCAGGCATGTTTCCGGGTTTGGGAATTTGGCACCGGAATAAATACAATGCTTACTGCTTAGCAGATGATATCATGGAGCCATATCGGCCCTACGTGGATTTAGTGGTTAGCCATTTGGTAGAGACGGAAGATGATATTTCAGAATTGACCACTTCCATCAAAAAGGAATTGCTGAGTATCCCCGCATTGGATGTGCGAATCGATGGGCAAAAAAGTCCGCTGATGGTGGCTGCTTCAAGAACGACTTCCTCTTTGTTTGAGTGTTTTGCTGGAATCAGTCGAAAAATTATTTACCCTGAATATGGATGAAAAATATTTTTCAAGACTTAATCAGTATAGGAGTTTGTGGGTTTTAGTTTTTTTTGATTTGCCTACGGAAACCCGTAAGGATAGGAAAGTTGCTACTTCTTTCCGGAAAAAGTTGTTGGACGATGGTTTTGCCATGTTTCAGTTTTCGATTTATATGCGCTTCTGTGCCAGTAGGGAAAATGCCGATGTGCATATCAAGCGAACTAAGAAAAACCTACCTCCCAAGGGGAAAGTAGGAATCATGTCAATTACGGATAAGCAGTTTGGGATGATGGAGGTGTTTTTTGGGACAAGTAAGCAAGAGACAGAACCACCTACTCAGCAATTAGAGTTATTTTAAATTGAAGCTTTTCCAAAGTTCTAAACTTTGGAAAAGATAAAACCTACCTATTTCCACTGTATACTCTTCAGTTCCAATAAATTTTTTAATCCTAAAATAGCACATAAAAAACAGCATACCAGCCACTTAGCGTGGGGTATGCTGTGATTCCTACAGGAAAGTACCAATTTGAAAGCAATTCACAACCGCCTGGCGCGACTACGGCGAGGTCATCGTGCTGTGATTCCTACAGGAAAGTACCAATTTGAAAGCAATTCACAACGAAATCCAAGGAAGAAAAAGAAGCTGAGGCGCTGTGATTCCTACAGGAAAGTACCAATTTGAAAGCAATTCACAACGACTGGATCCGAGGCAGATCACCCAGCGGGGCTGTGATTCCTACAGGAAAGTACCAATTTGAAAGCAATTCACAACTCTTGGTAGGAAGTATCTGGTTTTGGTATAGCTGTGATTCCTACAGGAAAGTACCAATTTGAAAGCAATTCACAACTCTTCGCTTTTCTTTGCCTCTTCTGATTCTGCTGTGATTCCTACAGGAAAGTACCAATTTGAAAGCAATTCACAACTTTCCAATGTGGCAAATAACCTAGGGAATGGCTGTGATTCCTACAGGAAAGTACCAATTTGAAAGCAATTCACAACTAGCCACTTGAGTGATCTCCAGTCCACTTTGCTGTGATTCCTACAGGAAAGTACCAATTTGAAAGCAATTCACAACCTCTGGAAGATGATATCTCCGGAGTGGATGGCTGTGATTCCTACAGGAAAGTACCAATTTGAAAGCAATTCACAACCCCCATGGCCGCGCACGCCCATGTCGGCCTGCTGTGATTCCTACAGGAAAGTACCAATTTGAAAGCAATTCACAACTCCAGGATCACCTGATTGTCTACATCTTTGCTGTGATTCCTACAGGAAAGTACCAATTTGAAAGCAATTCACAACGTCATCTTCAAAGAATTCCCCACTCACTGCTGTGATTCCTACAGGAAAGTACCAATTTGAAAGCAATTCACAACGCTTGCTTTGTGCCGTCGCCGCGAAAGCGAGCTGTGATTCCTACAGGAAAGTACCAATTTGAAAGCAATTCACAACAAGCTGTGCAAAGCTTCTACGCCCGCTTCTGCTGTGATTCCTACAGGAAAGTACCAATTTGAAAGCAATTCACAACTTCGTAAGCATAGAAGTTTATACTAACTTTGCTGTGATTCCTACAGGAAAGTACCAATTTGAAAGCAATTCACAACCGGATTTTGCCATCAGATGGCCGAAGCGGTGCTGTGATTCCTACAGGAAAGTACCAATTTGAAAGCAATTCACAACTCGCTGTCCTCGGTGATCTCGTCTTCGAGGCTGTGATTCCTACAGGAAAGTACCAATTTGAAAGCAATTCACAACGTCCAAGTCTGAAGACTTGAACCAGGTGTTGCTGTGATTCCTACAGGAAAGTACCAATTTGAAAGCAATTCACAACACTCTCTGGTATTCGATGTACCGGAATTTGGCTGTGATTCCTACAGGAAAGTACCAATTTGAAAGCAATTCACAACCGTATCTGTCAATGTTATTTGAGATAGTGTGCTGTGATTCCTACAGGAAAGTACCAATTTGAAAGCAATTCACAACTTTTGGACATAATTACTAAACAATCAAATGGCTGTGATTCCTACAGGAAAGTACCAATTTGAAAGCAATTCACAACGTTTAGGGGTCTTTTCAGATTGCTTCTCTCGCTGTGATTCCTACAGGAAAGTACCAATTTGAAAGCAATTCACAACTCTTGTGTATCGCTCAAAATACTGCTTACTGCTGTGATTCCTACAGGAAAGTACCAATTTGAAAGCAATTCACAACTCATGGCTCGGTTTAGCTTTGCGATCGTTTGCTGTGATTCCTACAGGAAAGTACCAATTTGAAAGCAATTCACAACAGGCCTTCTAGCTCTTTTAGGCTTCTTGGTGCTGTGATTCCTACAGGAAAGTACCAATTTGAAAGCAATTCACAACGTTACTTTGCCTATGTTAGCATTTTGCCAGGCTGTGATTCCTACAGGAAAGTACCAATTTGAAAGCAATTCACAACCCGACTCAGACATGAAACAGGGTATTGTTTGCTGTGATTCCTACAGGAA
>NZ_DFMT01000043.1:0-68430 GCF_002376385.1 Algoriphagus sp. UBA3586
GCAATTATTACTTGAATCTGGGTATTTAATAAAGATGAATTTCAAGCTAAAAGTTTAATAGCTTCTACATGCCTTGACCACGAACTTTTCAAAAGACCGGTCATTGTTCAGGATTTCAAAAAAATCTCTCAGAAATCTGTCAATTTCTTTTTTGTCTCCTGTACTTAACCAATCACTATATCGATTAACTACAGAATAGATACTTTGTTCTTTGGCGATAAATTCTTTTCGAATCGTCTGGGTGATTGCCTCTTCTCTACAAAAACCACGATATAATCTATCTGTCACCTTTTCAATATCGACGAGATTACTCACCTGTGCATAGGGTGGATTGACAAGGCCAGTCATATCAAAATCATATGCCAAGGGAACCACTGTGCGTTCGTCCAATTGCATGACTTTTTGATTATGCTTATACAATCCCGAAAAGTCGGTATTCCCAATCATTAATTGAAACAAATCATGTCTCAATGCAGCTGAGTCTTCCAATAAAGTCCCCAGGATCTTTTTATCATCTACAATTTGCGCATTAAAACGATCAGCTACATCATCATCGTCTTCTATCAAAAAACCAATTAATTCCTGTTCACCTCTCTTATCATCCTCGTTTTCGAAGTGGAGTCTGACCATTCGGGTGGAAAAAGTATATTCACTTACTTCATCAAAAAGCTTGTAACATATCAATTCCTTGATCACATAAGAATCCGCATTACTCGCACGATTACAAGGCATGACCAACTTCAGGCTTTTGTTGTTTTCAAACGGAGTGCCTTTGCGCTGCTTCTTTTTTACCTTCAAACGCATAGGTGGATAATAGCAGTTATTGAGCCTGAAATTCCCTCTAGTCCTCATTTCAACTTCCAATTCTTCCCATTCACCTGCTTCATTTTTATACCAGATTACTTGATCTACATAGGTCGAATCATTGGTGTTTTTCTTCATGTCCTTGATAGAGAATTTCATCCTCAAGTCCAAGGTTTCCTGATTGGTAAATAAGTCTCCCTGAGCTAAAAGTGGGACGGAAAAAAAGAAGAATAAACAAAGCTGAATGAGTGCAAATCTGAGTTTCATAAGTCATTGATTAGGTAAAAATATTCAAGATTCAGCCAATTGAGTCAGGCATTAAAAAATCCTGAAATAGTACAATCAAGCTAACAAAAAAGGTCAGATATTCAAAGGATTAAGAATTAGGAATTATTCCTAGCCTCCCAAATTCTCATAAAAAGCATTTGCCCCATACGACGGGCATGCTCTTTAGCAAAGTCAGCAACTTCCCCCTCAAAATATCGATTGATGGTTGCAAACCACAGTTCCAACCAATGTCCAAAATGCGACTGCTCAATTGAATGATTTACCTGAGCATCTACCTCTCTATGCACCTTTGTAGGATTAAATTTCCCCCTTCCAGGCCCTGTTTGGAGTAAGATCATTTCCCAGAAGTCACTTAAATGCACCAAGTGGTGCTCCCAATCCTGAACCACATGATTGAAAACCGGCCCCAAAACTTCATGCTTTCGAACCTGATCATAAAAGCGGCGAACCAAAAAATCAACTTCCTTTCTACTTGATATCAGAGCCCTGTCCATCAGTTTTCTTTGAGAATTGGCTTTAAAACTTCTAGCTGACCATCTATTGAATCAGGAATAGGTAAGCCTAATATTTCACAGATAATCGGAAAAATATGAATGTTTTCAAAGGGCTCAATTACAAGTCCCTCTTTGAAAACAGGACCATTCGCAAAAAATATCCCCTGCATTTCTTGATAATCAGGACTAAATCCATGCTCACCAAAGACTTCAGTTTTGGACATGGCAGCCCGATTTTGATATCGGAACATCCCGCGATCATCTGTCAGGTAATATCCTAAATCAGGAATAATCAAAAGGTCTCCCATCAAATCCTCATGCAAACTTAAATCCTGATAATATTCACGATCGGCTATATCAATGACATGAATATGCTTTCCTCTGGATTCTATCAATGCTTTAATCTCAGCCTTTTTATCTGGATTTTTTAGGTGCATATGCAACAAAGCCCCCGAATTTACAATTCGTGCTTCTACCCCATCCACCAAGGCTTCATAATTAATCAAATTCTCCCTAGGCACCTCCACCATTCCATGGTCAGATACCAAGATTACATTGATGGGAAGATCCAAACTTTTCAAACCTTCAAATAAAGCTCCTAACTCCCTATCCAAACGTTTGAGTGTCTGCTTCAGTGCTGCATCATTAGATGGACCAAATGCATGCCCCGTGTCATCCATATCAGAAAAGTAAAGCGTAATCAATCTTGGTCTTTCATTTTCCGGTAGTTGTAGCCATTCAAAAACTTTTGAGATTCTAGTCAGGTTAGGGACCTTACCATCGTAATCGTAATAATAACTAGGCCTAACTCCTTGGATGGCCGCCTCACTGCCTACAAAAAAGTAACTCGCAGCTGTCAGCCCATTTTGCTCAGCTAAAACCCAGAGCGGCGTTCCCCCATACCAATAGCCGTCAGTTACTACATCTCTATTAGAAATTGAGTATTGCTTATCCTTTTTGGGATCATAAAAGCTATTATCAACCAAGCCATGATGCTCGGGCTTCAGACCAGTTGCAATCGTATAATGATTGGGAAATGTTTTACTGGGAAAAGATGGGATGAGGCCTTGTGCGGCTGTTCCATTTGCTATGAACTTGCTTAGATTTTCTGGTTGGAACCGGTTCACATAATCATAGCGAAATCCATCAAGGGAAATCAAAATCACATATTGATCTTCTTTATCCTGAGAAAAAGCTTTCAAAATAGTAGAAAGACCGATGACAAAACCTAAGAGTAATAGCCTCATAAACTTATTTTTTGCCAAAAATATGGTCTGAATAAGTTTTTACCTATCTATTCATTAACTTATTTCCCAGCTAACAAAGTCCTATGAGAACGATTTATATTATTCCATTCCTACTGTTTATTGCTTGTGATTCACCAAAAACCGATCCTGTGGACCAGGTACCGGATGAAAATGTCACGAAACTCAGTGATGAAGAACTATTGGATACAATTCAATATTACACGTTTCAATATTTTTGGGATGGGGCTGAACCTAACTCTGGAATGGCACCTGAAAGAATTCACATGGATGGCGTTTATCCGGCCAATGATGCCCATGTGATCACTACTGGAGGGACAGGAATGGGTTTGATAGGAATACTAGGAGCAATTGATAGAGGTTGGATCAGCAGAGTTCAGGCTGCAGGGAGATTTGAGAAAATCTTAAACTTTCTGGAAAAAGCAGACCGTTACCACGGAGTTTGGCCACATTGGCTGGATGGAAAAACCGGTAAAACTGTTCCTTTTTCCCCAAAGGATGATGGAGCCGATTTGGTAGAATCTGCTTTTTTGATGCAAGGTTTATTGGCTGTGCGGGAATACTATAAAGATGGCAATGAATTAGAAAAAAACATTGCTGAAAGAATAGATCAACTCTGGAAGGAAATGGATTGGAGTTGGTTTACAAGAGGAGGACAGAACGTTTTATACTGGCATTGGTCCCCTAATTTTGGATGGGACATGAATTTCGCTTTGGAGGGATACAATGAGGTATTAATCACTTACATCCTAGCAGCCTCCTCTCCTACACATAGCATCAACTCCGAAGTTTACCATCAGGGATGGGCTAGGTCTGGAGATATCAAAGCTCCTTCTGCGGGTGGATATGGCTTCCCTCTTCAACTTAGGCATAATGGAGCGGAAGAGTTGGGAGGACCGTTATTTTGGGCACATTACTCCTATTTGGGCTTACATCCTTTTGGGCTAAAAGATGCTTATGCAGATTATGGGCAGGAAAACACCAACCAAACACTGATTAATCGAGCATGGTGTATTGCAAACCCGAATAAATTTTCCGGGTATGGAGAGAATCTTTGGGGACTTACTGCATCTTATTCAATCAACTTTTACGATGCGCATCGGCCGGGGAATGACACAGGGGTCATTTCTCCGACTGCAGCTGTTTCTTCCATAGTATATACTCCGGAAGAGTCCATGAAAGTGATTAGAAATTTATATGAAAATTACGGAGACCAAGTACTTGGGCCTTATGGGTTTTACGATGCCATGAGTCCTCATCATAACTTTTTTCCACAGCGCTATTTGGCAATAGATCAAGGTCCAATGGTGACCATGATAGAAAATTACCGTTCAGGATTAGGTTGGAAACTATTTATGAATGCTCCTGAGATTCAGGCTGGATTGGATAAGCTGGGATTTGAATATAGAATCCCTAATTAATGTTGAAAATGATATAAATTTTATGATTTATTCTTGCTGTTTTAGAATTCCACTAAACAATTTTACTCCAATAATCCCCAGCTGTAAAAGGGAAGAGTCTATAAAATTTAAAAATCAATCCTCATTAAATAATCTGTTTGAATTTCATCCCCGAAAGGAAAGGGATGTGAATCAAAAATTCTCAATCCATTTTTTTCATAAAAACGAATAGCTCTGGCATTATGCTCCCAAACACCCAACCAAAGATATTTTTTACCTTTTTCCTTGGCGAATTTGATCCCAAAATCCAATAATTTCTTACCTATACCTTTCCCTAGATATTCTTTCAAAACATACAGGCGAGCTATTTCCAAACTCTCTGGATCATGAATATCAGTTTGGGCAGGTACTTCATTCAGTTTTGTGTAGCCTATGATGGTATCCTCTAATTTGGCAACATAAAAATGTGATGCAGGTTCTTCAAATTCTTTGGCAATTTGGGAATACGCAAATGCTTCATCTAAGTATGAACTTACATTCTCAGGCTTATTACCCTCGGTGAAAGCTTCTATAAATGCCTTTCTAGCCATATCTACCAGCTCTGGTAATTCCTCCTTCTTGAGGGCAGTGATTTTGAGATCAATCTTATCGGTTGGCACGCTGAAGTTTTTTAAGTGCAACTTGAATTTGGTTGAGAGGGTATCCCCCTAAAATTCCTCGAAACTCCCCCGATGGATGTATCACCACAAAACTTCCGCAAGGATATGGATATCGAAAAAATGTTTGGGAAAATACTCCATCCGGATCAGGTTTCCAGGTAACTACATCCTTAAACCTTTCCAAACCGGAAGGATTGGAATAAAGATAAATCGGTGGGGCTGCATTAGCTTTTTCCGCCCATTTAATTAAAGTTTTGTGCTCCTTCTCAAAGGACTTGGTCCGATCTCCCGAACCAGTGGAATTACATTCATCTTGGCCAGGGTAAAAAATCACAATCAGTGATTTACCTTGATTCAGCGCATCCAGATTTCCTGTTTTCTCAAAAAATGCTTGGGGATCCACCTTTCCAAACGGCATCCTATGAACCAATATTTTCCCTCCTTCTCCATCTGGAATACCAAAATAGGGACCTTCCAAGATTTGGTTTTCAAAATACTCCCTGCTTACATCCCTTCCCATTTCATCTTTATAGCCAGTTTGGGCAATAAGAGCGGGTGGTGAGAGAAGAAGAAATAGTAGAAAAATTGCTTTCATCCTGGAAAAATAAGGGCTTCTACTCAGTCCAAAAAGATAGAAGTAAAATTTCAAATAGCTTTTTATATCGACTCACCAAAAGTCAATAGGTTATTATCCGGATCAAGTAAAGCAAATTCCTTTTGACCCCAAGGCTTGAGTTGTAGCGGTCCATTGGGATGAATAGCTACTCTTTTATCAATTAAGGATTGATAGTATTTTTCGATACCCGTGACACGGATATAAACCTGGCCATAGTTCTCTTTGGGATCAAGGTCCGTAAACCGAAAAAAATGAATCTCAATATGATCTTTCTTTAACATAAGGTAATCCTCATAGTCTGCCTTTCCAAGCACCTCAAAACCTAATTGCTCACAATAATATCTTTGAGTTAGGTTCTTATTCCTCATGGGAAGCTTGGGGTGGATTGCAGTGAGCATAGAATTCAATTTTATTAAGTAGTGACTAATTCAACAACAAGAATTACCTTTTTGAATCGGCGGACATTTCTCTGTTCCATAACTGCAAAAAACGCAACAGTCACCCGGAAGAGGTTTGAGAATAGATTTACATTGCTCACATTCATAAAAGAAAACACAGGCATCTTCAGGCATTTGCTCTCTTTTTTGAAATCCACAATTTGGGCAAGTGATGGTTGAATCAGGTTGAACGACCATGAATTCAAAATACCTATAATTTGATGATAAGATATTCAGCGGTTATAAATTTTTATTGATTTATTCGTTAGTTTTAAAACTAATTAAATGAGCTAACATAAGAAGATCTGGCATTTCCATCAATCTTGATTCTCTTCTGAAGACAAAATTTCTTAAGCTTATCCAAATCGACTGTGATTCTTTTGGGTGAAAAACCTAAAGACTTTAATTGTTTTTCGACCCTCAAAAAGTCTTGGTACCACTCTTCCCAAGTATCATGCATTTTTTCAGGATCATCAATCATCTCTATCAATTTGCTCCAGTCTGATTTTCTGTAATATGCTAGGTTCAAACTCATATTTCAAATCAATTTTGATATAGGTAAAGATAAGAAAACTGACTTTTTCAATGTCAACTTTTTTAATATGGATTTCCGCTTTCTTACCGAAAACAACTAATTAAGACTTTTTGTCAACCAGCATGATTTCGGATAATCAGATTATTTATAAAATGTATTTATGACCAACTTATAGGTAATGATACAGTAAATAATTGAACTGAAATTTATTCTTTATCAACCTTTCTCTTACTAATCAAATAAGTCCTTAGCTAGGTACAGCCTAGTAATAAAAGACCTATCCAACAAGTAGGTATAAAAAATCACTAAACTTTTTTTTGATTTTTTTGAATTGGGTCTCCTAAAGTCCAATTATCCGACAACAAACGACTGCTATCGGATACTATCGACTGCCTCCCGACTAACTGATCGCCTATCCTTCAACTTTGAATCAACATTTTGCCAAAGGCGAAAAATTATTTCACACTAAAACTATAACAATTATGAATGCGCTTAAAAACAGAGTACAACTCATCGGAAGAATGGCAGACAAAGTCGAAGTAAAGACTTTGGAATCAGGAAAAAAGCTTGGGAAAATCAGGTTAGCCACTAATGAAACTTACAGAAATCAGCAAGGTGAAAAAGTCACCGAAACCACTTGGCATAATTTGGTTATCTGGGACAAGCAGGTAGATATTTTGGAAAAATACACGGATAAAGGTTCTGAAATCGGCATAGAAGGAAAATTGAGCAGCCGGAATTACACGGATAAAAACGGAGTAAAAAAATATATTACCGAGGTAGTGGTCAGCGAGGTGATGTTGATGGGTTCAAAACCTTAATTCATCTTGGAAAGATGGAGGCTTTCTCGAAAATCTAATTTTGAAAGACTGAGTTAAAGTGATTTCTAGAAATTGGATTCATGGTTAGTTAATTTCAACCAATCATCTTCCAACTTCGCGATTTTGCATTCTCTCCTGCTCAAGAAGTCAAATGGAATTTCAGAAAGCCTCTGTTTCTTTTTTAAAAATCAAACGATCGCTAGAGAATATCTTAAAGCTGAAAAAGTAGACCCTGCTAATTTTTTGACGTCAATTTCAAGGGCTTAGCTGCCTTTTCATCAGGGTACTCGAAGCCTAGCATTTCAAAAATCGTTCGGGCAATTTGTGCATTATACCATTGCCCCTTTTCTGAAATTTCACCTCGAGGGCTTACTCCTGCTCCCAATAGAGCAATCCAAGTTTCGCTGGATTCTGGAATAGAAGATCCATGTCCCAACCAGGTATCCTTTCTAACTCCTCTTCCATGATCTGAAGTGATAATGAGGATGGTGTTGTCCCGATATTCAGGGTCACTTTGAACCCATTCCCAGATTTCTTTGATGTAATCATCGGTTTGCCTGGCAGCCCAAAGATATCTATCGTAGTGGTTCTCATGCGCCCAATCGTCCGTTTCACCATAGGCAATATACAATGCTCTTGGTCTTTGGTTTTTCAAAGCCTCCATAGCAAAATGATGGGTAAAAGCATCCAATCTTACCTCGGTCCAAGGTCCAATAATCTCTGTCTGTAATCTATTCAGTAACTCTTCTTTATCAGACAAGTGCTCTCCTTCAGCCTGATCAAAACCTGCATTCACAGGAATTCCGCTTCTTTCCTCATTGATGATATAAGGAAAAACATCCCAAGAGCCGAAAGCCAAAACCTTACCGGCAAAACCTTCCTTTTGGTTGAGGTATTCCAAGAAGGTTTTGTTGGGGTTATTAATTTTATCATTTGAGTTGATTCGTTGATCATCAGCAAAACCACTCAAAATTTCATTATAACCCGGATAAGAAAACCAATGGGTATTTTGGGTATTTACCTTATTTCCCAATTGGCGATTTCCATAAAGCTGTCCTGTAGAAGCAATTGCGTTCCAAAAAAATGGAAGCAGGACTTCCCTTCGTTTGACGGGATTAGTCTCCCAGAATTCATTGTATAAGCCTTGAGGGTTTTTAACCATTTCGGCATCTCTGAGAAATAATGAATCAGCTCCCGAAAAAACTTCCTGCCACCTTAAGCCATCCAAGGTGATCAAAATAATGTTTTTGGCTTCTTGAGCTTGAGCAAAACCCGATAAACCCACCAAAATGGCTAAAAAAAGCAACTTACTATTCATAGTAATTGAAGGTATTTTCTCTTAAAACTTCATTTCAAACTTTTCACTCAAACACTAAGCAACTCCCATAGAAATTATACCTATCCCTAATTTCTCTCATAAATATAACTTCGAGTCTCTTACTTCTCGCATCAGTTCTCTCGCTTCTCGTCTCTCGCTTCTCGTCTCTCGCTTCTCGTCTCTCGCCTCTAATCTCTATCCACAACTACCCCAACCATACTATCCGCTGTACCATAATACAAGTACCAAGCTCCTTGGAAATAAACCAAACCCTCTAAAAAGGTGGTTCCTTCCGGATATTGCCCAGACTTTTCGAATGGTAGCTCGGGCTGGATAAATGGCTCATCGGTTCTATCTACTAATTTCCAAGGTTCATTCGCATCAAAAAGAGCCTGACCACCTGTATACACCCGATTGCCCAAGTTTTTAACACCAACAGCTTGCGAGTTCCCGGCATTATACAACACCACAATTCCATCTTCTGTCAAAATAGGCGGCGGTCCAGCTTCTACCAACCAAGAATCAAAATATCCTGGTCTGGGACTTAAAACAGGTACTCTATTTCCTTCATGATTTTCTACCGGTGTCCAATTAATCAAATCCTCAGAACTTGCTAGCCAAATATGCGGCACACCATAATACATCCAGTATTTCCCGTTGATTTTGGCAGCCACCAATTTCCCGTCTACCAATTTGGTTACTATGGCTCCAGATTTTGACTCAACGTTATGGTACTTGCCTACCTTCCAATTGATAAAAATAGGACCCTTTTTCTCCCAGTTATATAAATCCTTTGAAATAGCCACAGCAAGTCTTGGCACATCCCTATTCCACTGCGTATAGGTTAGAACATACAAGCCATCCTCAGTCTCAACTATTCGAGGATCTTCGGTGCCTCCGGTCCATTCAAATTCCTTTTGATTATCATTGCCGGGAAAAAATATTGGATCTGATTTTCTTTCGAAATTGATTCCATCGGAAGAAATAGCCATCCCAATTCTGGAAGTATGCCCGCCAATCTCCTTTTCCCCCAACTTTTCTTCTGCACGATACAGGACAAGAATCTTTCCATCCTTGACAATGGCTGCAGGATTAAAGGTTGCCATGGATTCCCAAAAAACAGTTCTCTGACTCATGGGGTCCAGAAAAGTGCTTTCTGGATCAGGGCTGATAATAGGCACAGCATCATTTGGCCTAAAAAAGGGGCCAAGGATCCAGTTTTTCTCTTGGGAGAAAGCAGAACCAAAGGCAAACAAAAAGAATAAACAGAGTAGAAGAAGTTTTTTCATGCCTCAATTTAAGGCATATTTCTCCCAAAACCCTGAAAGGTCTTAAGCCATTTGTGCAACCTCAGTTTTTCCTTTTGACTTTTTCTTCGCAGATTTTTTCTTCCTTTTATTCCACCAGATCAAAGTTCCTGTTATAGGTAGTGAAGTTGCAATAAGACAAGCCACAAACCATAGAAACTTCGTGAAGGACCCAAAAATCTCACCCGTGTGTAGACTTTTCACGGATCTCCCGATTTGCTGCCGCACTGACATATCAGAAAAAAGTTTTTGATTAACCAAGCTCAGATTTGATTGATCCAGAGAAAGCTGATCCGATCCCGCTCTTGCAAAAAACCCTGTTCTATACTTGTTAACTTCAATCGTTTGGGAATCATCCGAAGGAAGGGAAATTCTTGTATTTCCAGCATAAGGCAAAATCTCCTGAGAAGACGCTAATACTTCGTCTAAAGAGAACTCTTTGGCTGGTCCGGGAACAATATTCTCCTCTGGTTCAGATTTTTCTTCCTGGGGTGCCTGATAGGTATCCCATGTTTTCTGCCAGCCTTCCCTGTACCATTGAAATGACCAAAAAAGACCGGTTGCGGACATGATAAACAATGCTATCAGTGAATAAAAAGCTAAGGTGTTATGTAGGTCGTGATTAATTCGCTTCCAGTTTCCAGACCATTTCACTTTCAATCCTTGCTTCCAGCCTTTCACTTTTTGTGGAACCCAAATGAAAATTCCGGTAATAACTCCCAGCAGAAATAAAGAAGTGGCGATTCCATTTATAAATCTTCCTAAATCCCGATTACCCATACTTTCCAAAATCGGCTCCTCCACTCTATCAATCATCAGCCAGCGGTGTAGAGAAAACATATAGCTCATGAATTCCTCTGCAGAAGTTCGCTCAGAGTTATCTGCTAAAATTTCAGCCGTGTAAGGATTCACATAATAGGTAGTACCTCTACCCTCTTCTCCTGCTTTCAAAAATCCAATTTGAACGGACTTCTCAGGATCTTCAGATACAAAAACGGAAGTGACTTTTCCTTCCATCTTCCTTTCCATCTGAGATTTCAGCACGTCCAAAGACAAGGATTCTTCTCCTTTTTCTACAAAATATCTATCAGAATCAGTCCATTCCTTGATTTCAGTATTGTAGACATAGATAGTTCCACTCAAGCAAACTGCAATAACCACTAAGCCGGATATCAATCCTGCATAGAGGTGAATTTGATTAAAAACTGAACGAACTTTCTTCCAAAGAGTAGATTTCTGAGCCATGGACATCTTTCTTATTTAGATTTGGTCAAAATTAAAACAAGAATCTTTATTATTAAGACTAATTCTAAAAAATAATTTGAATCGCCAGTTTTCTCATTTAAACGCGGAGATTAAATGGGTAAAAAGCATAGAAAGTTTTTATCTTCCCGATCAAATATGAATCTCATGCGTAGCCTCTCAACCTTTCTTTGTTCTATCATCATCATTCTAATAATTTCCTGTGCAGAAAAAACTCCTGATCCAAGACTTGAGCAACCGGAGGAATTCAAGCAGGTATTGGATGCTCATGGAGATTGGAATAAATGGATAGATTCCAAGGCTTTTTCCTATACCATGATTCATGAAACTAATCTGACCCAGGAAAATCACTTTTTCAATTTGGACAGTAGAAAAGGAAGAATTGACGCTCAGAATTTTCAAATTGGGTTTGATGGAGAAAAGGTTTGGATCAGTCCAAACAGGCAGGCTTTTGCTGGTAATTCCGTAAGGTTTTATCATAATCTTTATTTCTACTTTTTTTCCATTCCCTACATTTTCACTGACCCAGGAGTTAATGTGAAAAAGGTTGACAATAAAACTTTGAATGGGGAAGAGTTTGAGGCCTTTGAGGTTTCCTTTGATGAAGGAAAAGGAGATAGTCCAGAAGATCAATATGTTATGCTAGTTGATCCTGAAACCAAAAGGCTTCAATGGTTACTTTATACTGTGACTTTTTTCGATCAATCCAACAGTCAGTTTAATGCCTTGAAATATGAAGATTATCGAGATGCAGGAGGATTAGTGTTTCCAAGGATAATGACAGGATATACCTTGGAAGGAGATTCTACCGGTAGAATCCGTTATCAGGTAAGCTTTTCTGATGTAGTCCTTAGTGAAGACCCCTTGAATGAGGATATTTTTGAAATGCCTGAAAAACAAGCAGTAGTGGCCAACTAATCAGGCACGAATTAGCTTGAGTTCAACGTGAGTATGTAGCTCGGATTTACCTGAACCTAAAAATGCTCCCTGGATAGGCATTGTGGCATCAGGATCAGCATGCACAGCCAGTGGGATGTAATGATGGTCTGTAAAAAGCCCAAGACTTGGGTCCATTCCAACCCAACCGGAACCTGGAAGAAAGACTTCCAACCAAGCATGCAATTCATGTCCATCTTCCAAATCAGGATTGAAAGCATATCCACTGACGAAGCGAGTAGCAAGTCCCAACGATTTGAGCATATCCATCTGCATCAAAGCCAAATCCCTACAAGAACCCTTTTTAGTTGAATACGTCAAACTTGCCGCCCAAATATTCTGTTCATGTCTGATGATATGCCCCCAGTTTTGATGGATCTTTTCTGTCAGCCTGACTAAAAAATCGACTAGCCCTGATGATTTACTTTTTATGGGAGTAATAAAATCCCGGTACTTGACAGGCTCAGGACGATCAAGAAAAGGGAGTAAAAACTTTTCTACTTCCTGATAATTGAAATGTGGGTACTCATGATTCCAACCAGAGTCCTCAAATCCTTTATCCAATATAAATCCAAAAGGATTAAAGGAATCCAGTCTGAAGATCCAGTCTGTTTCGATCTTGAGTGATTCAGTTTCTCCCACAAACCAAGCCTGTTGATACCAATTTCCTGCTAAGTCTTGTCTGTAATTATGATCAACAGGTTTCGGATCGATCTTGATCTTTTGATGCTCAATCCGGAAAAAAGGACGATACTGTGGAATCAGAAATAGTTTATGCACTCCCAAACCTACAGGGTTGGAATAGCGATATTCGCTAAGGTGTCTGACTTGGATTAGCATATTAGCTTTCCTCCTCTTCAAGTAATTTCTGAAAATCCGAAATTGCTGTATTTAATACTTCAGCGGGTAATTCCGCAATGGCATTTTTGAGTCTATTATTCCAAAATGCTGATATATGCTCCAGCTCTTTTTGTTCAAATCTTTTTTCCTTAATGAAATACTCGTCATTTTTCAAAACAACCGTATCTATGGGGAAATCCACATCATTGGCCGAAATCCTGGTAGCGTCAAAAGCCAGAAAAGCACAGCGTAAGGCATATTCCATTGAATCCTCATAATGAAGGGATCTCTTTAACACCGGATTTCCAAAGCCAGAGTTGCCAATGATCACGAAAGGAGTTCCTTTTCTGATTTCTATCCAGTTCCCTTGAGGGTATAATAGATAGAGCTTTGGCTCGGGATCATGCTCCAGCTGCCCTCCAATGATTGAAAATAAATTAAAGCTCAGTCCAGCCTCTTCTAAAAATTGCTTATCCTCTTTGGCAACAGTTTTTACCTGATTCCCAAACTCATTTACGGCATGATACAATTTGGTAAAAGACTCGTCTTGCTGCTCAATGACTTCTGTAAAGTAGGTAATAGCCTTATCTCTTACAGATCTGAGACCACTCGTCATGATAAAAAAAGAGTGCTTTTCTCTGTTTACTGTAAATACTTTTTTGGAAGAGGTAGTCTCATTTCCAGAGGTGATTCTAGTGTCAGAAAGACCTACCAGTCCTTGTTTGGTCTTAATGCCGAGGCAAAATGTCATTATTGATCCTGATTTTGTGAGATAAAGTTATCCCGAAGTCGAAAGTACGTACTGTCGATCAGTTCTGATAGCTTATTCAGTTTTATTTGCAGATTATCCAAGTATTCATGTAAACCGAAGTCAATAATTTCGGAAACTTCTGCAAATTCCACATGAGACCTAAGCTCTCCAATGGCTTTTTCAGCTGGGTTCTTAAAGCCACCGTCCAGATTCCCTGAAATATGATGTAAGCAAGACTCTGCCTCTTTCAAACAATAATAAATGGACCTTGGAAAGTATTTATTCAATACTAAAAACTCCACAACATTGGAAGGATCAATATTTCCATAAACTCTTCGATAAGCATTAAAGCCAGTTACCGACTTAAGCAAGGCCATCCAGTGGAGAAAATCTAAAGGAGAACCTATATCCTGGCCGGAAGGCAGTAAAATATGGTACTTGACGTCTAGGATTCTGGAAGTCTTATCTGCCCTTTCCAGAAATTGGCCCAACTGCCTAAAATACCAACCTTCAACTCTGGCTACACTACTATCTGCGATTCCATATAGCAGCAGGATTTGATTTTTGATTTTTTCGAAAAAGGGTCTTGGGTCTGGCTTTTTCCAAACTTTTTTCTCGCAACCTTCCTGCATCATCATATAGAGCTGGTTGGTCTTTTCCCAAGTTTCTTTACTCAAATTTTCACGGATAATCCGAGCATTTTCCCTAGCTCTGGAGATTGCAGAAAGCATGGAATTGGGATTATCCAAGTCAAATGCCAAAAAGAACAACACCTGATTTTTCTCGAATTCCTGATACTTGGCTGAATATAAATCCCAATCACCTGTAGCAGCTATCAAAGGCTGCCATTGTTCCTTAAGATCTACTGGCAAATCCTGCATCAGGTTAAAGTTTACATCGATGAATCGGGCATAATTTTCAGCCCTTTCCAGGTATCTTCCCAGCCAATATATATGGTTTGCAACGCGGCTTAACATAGTTTTCGATTAATTGTATAAGACCCAAGTATCCTTACTTCCTCCTCCTTGAGAGCTATTGACTACCAAAGAGCCTTCTCTCAAAGCAACCCTTGTGAGAGCTCCAGGAATTACTTCAATTTCACTACCATACAAAATGTAAGGACGCAAATCCACATGCCTCGCTCCCAGTCCATTTTCAGTGAGTGTTGGAACGGTAGATAGCGATAAAGTAGGCTGAGCAATGTAATTGGTTGGGTTGTTTTTGATCAATTCACGGAATTTATCATGTTCTTCCTTACTGGCTTTAGGCCCGATCAGCATCCCGTATCCTCCAGCTGCATTCGTTTCCTTTACCACCAACTCATGAATATGCTCCAAGACATATTTCCTATCCTTTTCCTCTCTACACAAATATGTGGGCACATTATTAAGAATGGGATCTTCATCTAAGTAATACTTGATAATTTTGGGAACGTAAGCATACACTGCCTTATCATCTGCCACCCCCGTTCCAGGTGCATTAGCTAATGCTATATTACCCGCTTTGTAGGCTTCGAATAACCCAGGCACCCCCAACATAGAATCAGCCCTAAAAGCCAAAGGGTCCAGAAAAACATCATCAATTCTTCGATACAGCACATCTATCTGCTGCAAGCCTTGGGTAGTTTGCATAAAAACCTTTTTGTCCTCCACAATAAGATCTACCCCATTGACCAATTCCACCCCCATCTGCAGAGCCAAATAGGAATGCTCATAATATGCTGAATTGTAAATCCCAGGAGTTAAAACCCCTACTACAGGTTTGGCTTTATTGCAGAGATTTTGGAGCATCCTAAGCAGCTTAGCAGGATAATCAGAGACAGGCATAACCCCCCCTTTATTAAACAAATTAGGATAGGCCCGCTTGATAATTTCCCTGCTTTCCAGCATATAAGACACTCCGGAAGGACAGCGAAGATTATCTTCCAAAATGTAATACTCCCCATCTTTATTTTTGATCAAATCTGTGCCTGTGATGTGGCACCAAATTCCTTTAGGAGGTGTCAAACCTATACAGGGCTTGAGGTAATCCTTACTGCCTAGTATTAATTCTTCTGGAACGATTTTATCCTTTAGAATTTTTCTGTCGTTGTAAATGTCCTGCAAAAAAAGATTTAGAGCATATGTCCTTTGCTTAAGACCTGCCTCCAGCTTTTTCCATTCCTGATTGGGGATTATTCTGGGAACGATATCCAGATGAAGAATCTTCTCCAATCCCTGATTGTCATGATACACATTAAAGGTCATCCCCATTGCCCGCTGAGTTTGATTGGCAGAAAACTGCAGGTGATTCATCTTCCTGTTGGGAATTTTCTTTAGGCTTTGAAAAAACTCCTCATAATGAGGGCGTATTTCTCCTTGGGGTGTAAACATCTCATCATAATGCTCTCCAGCATTATATCCTTCTATTTTCATAAGTTTCAAAAATTTACGGAGTCCTCGGATAAGATAAGTGAATTTTACATTAATTCAAAAATCATAGCGGTGATTAAGATTTTTTCAATAGAACAGCGTAAAATTTCATTTATCTGAATAATATCAGAGAAAAACTGCTAATCCATAAAGTAAAATAGTTTCCCCTTTTTAGATTAATTTCGCATATGGCGAAAGGTATACTGAAGGTAACGGACAAAAATTGGGTACAACAAGTGACTACTTGGAGACAAATTAAGGACGTTATATTTATTGGAATTGGAGTAATCATGGCGAGTATTGGGCTAAAAGGATTTTTATTGCCCAATGGATTTTTTGACGGCGGTGCCATGGGGGTTTCCTTGCTTTTGGAAATCCTGACCCCACTGGATCTCTCCTACCTCATTATTTTGGTCAATATTCCATTTATATATCTAGGCTACAAGCAACTCAACCTTAGGTTTGCACTGAAAAGCACCCTAGCCATATTTGCCTTAGCACTATTGGTCCATTATATACAATTACCCACGATTACTGCTGATAAGCTACTTATAGCGGTTTTTGGGGGGTTTTTCTTGGGAAGCGGAATTGGCTTTGCTATTCGAGGAGGAGCAGTAATTGATGGTACAGAAGTTTTGGCCATTCAAGTATCAAGAAAATCCAGCTTAACTGTAGGTGATTTTATTACTGTATTCAATGTCTGTTTATTCTTGGTTGCCGCGCTCATGGTCAACTTGGAAACAGCCATGTACTCCATGCTGACTTATTTTTCAGCTTCTAGGACAGTGGATTTTTTGATCAATGGAGTGGAAGAATATATCGGAGTAATGATCATTTCGGACTTTTCGGATGATATCAAAACAAAAATCACTTACGACTTGGGACGAGGAGTAACTGCCTTCAAAGCTGACGGAGGCTTTGGGGAAAAAGCCAAAAATCCTGACCGAAATGTATTATTCTGTGTGGTAACTCGACTGGAAGTGACCAGAGTTCTAACCGAAATCGACAAAATTGACCCCAAAGCATTTGTGATCCAATATCCGATCAAGGATACCAAGGGAGGGATGATTAAAAAAAGGCCACTGCATTGATTTATAGATACGAGAAGCGAGATGATAGATGCTAGAAATCAAAAAGATGTGCTTAGTTGAAAGAAGTTGGATGTTAGAAATTAGACAGGTATATCTAAAAAGAAAGCCATCTGGTTATCTCCGATGGCTTTCTTTTTTTAGTAGGCTCTAGATTCTAAACTCTCATCTCTCGCTTCTAGTCTCTCGCATCTCAATATTATGAGATTGTCGAACCGCTCGCCGTTCCCTCATGAGGAGTCAATAGCTTCAGCTTACCGTCTTTGTCTTCAGCCATTAAAATCATTCCCTCGGAATCAATACCCATCATTTTTCTTGGCGCCAAGTTGATCAGCATGGTTACTTGCTTACCCACCAAAAACTCCGGTTCAAAATGCTCAGCTACTCCACTCAAAACAGTTCTATGTCCTAAGCCGGTATCTACTTTCAGTTTGATCAATTTCTTGGATTTAGGCATTTTTTCAGCCTCCAAAACGGTCACTACCCGCATATCCAATTTTGCGAAATCATCATAAGTAATTATTTCCTTCATCGGTACTGCCGGTGCATTTGCTGCTTCGTTCATCTTTTTGGATTCTTGGAGTTTATTCAATTGCTTTTCTACTACTTCATCTTCAATTTTCTCAAATAAAAGGCCCATTTGACCAATACTTGAGCTTTCTTTTAAAAGCTGTCCATTACCTGCCTGAGTCCAATCAGGAGCCTCCAAGCCGAACAGCTCCACTAATTTCTGGGCTGTAAATGGTAAGAATGGCTCGGAAACGATCGCCAAATTTGCAGCAATATTGAGGGCAATATTCATGATGGTGGCTGTACGAACTTCGTCCGTTTTTACTACTTTCCAAGGCTCGGTATCAGCAAGATACTTATTCCCCAATCGAGCCAAATCCATCATGATTCCCAATGCCTCTCTGAATCTATAGCGTTCAATGGAAGCCTCAATTTTTTCAGGAAACTCAGAAAGGGCCTGCAACACTTCCTCATCATATCCGGTCAACTCTCCACGCTGTGGAATCTCTCCTTGATAATATTTATGAGTCAAAACCACTGCCCTATTGACAAAATTGCCATAGATAGCCACCAACTCAGAATTATTCCTAGCCTGGAAATCTTTCCAGCTAAAATCATTGTCTTTAGTTTCAGGAGCATTGGCAGTTAATACATAACGAAGTACATCCTGCTTTCCCGGAAATTCTTCCAAGTACTCATGCAACCACACAGCCCAGTTTCTGGAAGTTGAAATCTTATCTCCTTCCAAATTCAAGAATTCATTGGCCGGAACATTTTCTGGAAGGATATAGCCTCCGTGAGTCTTCAAAATAGCCGGGAAAATGATACAATGGAAAACGATATTGTCTTTTCCGATGAAGTGAACCAACTTGGTTTCATCATCTTTCCAATAAGGCTTCCAGTCAACCCCCTTTTCAGCAGCCCACTCTTTCGTAGAGGAGATATAGCCAATCGGTGCATCAAACCAAACATAGAGTACCTTCCCTTCTGCATCTTGCAAAGGCACTTTGATACCCCAATCCAAATCTCTGGTCATGGACCTTGCCTGCAAGCCATCTCCAGCTTCCAACCATGATCTGCATTGTCCCAATACATTGTTTTTCCAATCTTGAGCATGCTCCTCTAAAATCCATTTTTTCAAAAAATTCTGATAGCGAGCCAAGTCCAAAAACCAATGTTTTGTTTCTTTCAAGACTGGAGTAGCCCCACTCAATTTGGACTTAGGATTAATCAGATCCGTAGGGCTTAAAGATGAGCCGCAACGCTCACACTGATCTCCATAGGCATGTTCATTCCCGCACTTGGGACAGGTGCCTTCTATATAGCGATCCGCCAAAAACTGCCCCGCTTCCTCATCGAAATACTGCTCGGTACTTTGCTCTAAGAATTCTCCTTTTTCATACAAATCCTTAAAAAATCCCTGAGCTGTTTCGTGATGGATTTTTGCCGAAGTCCTGGAATAATGATCAAAGCTGATTCCAAATTCGGAAAAGCTCTTTTTCATCATTTCGTGGTAATGATCTACTACTTCCTGAGGAGTTTTGCCCTCTTTTTTGGCTTTGATTGTTATGGCTACTCCGTGCTCATCGGAGCCGCAAATGTAGGCTACATCTTTCCCTTTAGACCGAAGATAACGGACATAAATATCTGAAGGAACATAGCATCCTGCTAAATGGCCGATATGCAAAGGTCCGTTGGCATAAGGTAAAGCTGAGGTAACTGTATATCGCTTGAAATTCTTAGACATGTCTGAATGGGTGATCACAAATTTCTAATCAGGTCGCAAAGATAGGAAAAACCCTTAAAGGGGCCTTTATGCATTGGTAAATTCATCTCTGGCATCCTCCGTCAAAATCCCATTGTAGATAATCGTGATCGCCTGATCATAAATATCAGAGGGCGGCAAACTCATATCCTTTCGGATATTCTCCGGAAACTGGCTCAAAAATTTCGGATCCAATAATGACTGAACAGCAGCTGCATACAAAGTCACTACCAAGCTGACATTCAGGTTGTTTTTCACCAAACCCTGTTCCTTCCCCTGCTCTATCAGCTTTTGAAATCGAAGAAAAGCTGACTCATTGATATACTCTTGCAATTCCACCCAAATCTCAGGGGCATATTCCCTTAAATCTTCAAATAAGCCTGGATTGATGGGGGCCAAATGGGTAGCAATCACTGAAAGTGTAGACTTCAGCTTTAGTGGAAATGTGATATATCTATTATCCAAAATAGCCTCCACTTTCGCTGTCATTTTAGTTTTAAGCTTATCAAAGGATGCGGAAAGCAATTCCAGTTTGCCAGGAAAATACTTGTATAGCGTTTTTTTGCTCATCGTCAATTCCTGAGCTATATCATCCATAGTTGTATGACGATATCCCTTTTCCAAAAAAAGCTGATAAGCCTTTTCCAAAATTTTACTTTCTACACTTGTCTTTTTGCTCATAGGAACAGATTTAGAAACAAATATATATACAAAGGTATCCAACAGCTATCTTTATTTTTAGTTGCATATTTTGAAGGATAATCTCCTTGTGAAGCCAAATGCAAAGGGGTATTTTTACCCACCCAAAATTCTTTTCAATCCATGAACCACCAAGAAGCTGCCAAAAGGATCGCAGAACTCAGCCAACAAATCAATTATCATAATCACTTGTACTATCAAGAGAGCAGAATTGAAATATCTGATTATGAGTTTGATCAGTTGCTGGAAGAATTAATTCGGCTTGAAACCGAATATCCGGATTTATTGGATCCAGATAGTCCAAGTCAGCGAGTTGGTGGTACGATTACCAAGGAATTTCAAACTGTCGCGCATGAATACCGCATGCTTTCTTTGGGCAATACCTATACGATCGAAGAGCTTAAAGCCTTTGACGAACGCGTACAAAAAGGATTAGGGCATTCGGATTACGAATATTTCTGCGAAATGAAATTCGACGGAGTGGCCATCAGTTTAGTCTATGAAAATGGCAAATTAATCCGGGCAGTGACACGTGGAGACGGTACCAAAGGAGATGATGTCACAGCCAATGTGAGAACCATCCGAAACATTCCGCTTTCGGTAACTGGTAAAAATATACCCGAAAAATTTGAAGTGCGGGGAGAGATCTTTTTGCCTCA
This sequence comes from Algoriphagus sp. UBA3586, assembly GCF_002376385.1. NCBI lineage: Bacteria > Pseudomonadati > Bacteroidota > Cytophagia > Cytophagales > Cyclobacteriaceae > Algoriphagus > Algoriphagus sp. UBA3586. Next base: position 20,867 of record NZ_DFMT01000043.1, read on the forward strand.
TCGTGAATTTGAAAAAATCAATGCTGAACGGGCAGAAAAAGGAGACGCACTTTTAGCAAATCCTAGAAATGCAGCTTCGGGAACATTGAAAATGCAGGACTCCTCGGTCGTAGCCAAAAGGAGGTTGAATTGCTATTTTTATCAGCTTTTGGGAGAAAATATTGGGGTTGAAACCCATGCAGAAGCTATTCATCTAATTGAAAAATGGGGCTTTAATGTCTCACAGACCTACACAAAAGCCTCTAATGTGGAAGAGGTTTTACAATACATTGAAACCTGGAGAGAAAAGCGCCATACCTTACCCTTGGATACTGATGGTGTAGTTCTCAAAATCAATAATTATGAGCAAAGGGAAGAATTAGGGTTTACTGCTAAAATTCCTCGTTGGGCGATTGCTTACAAATACAAAGCGGAAAGTGCAGAGACCGAACTGCTGTCTATTACTTATCAAGTCGGGAGAACAGGAGCTATCACACCTGTTGCCAATTTAGCTCCGGTTAGCCTAGCCGGAACCACTGTAAAACGTGCTTCCCTCCACAATGCCAACGAAATCGAAAGATTAGGAATACATGAGGGTGATATAGTAGCCGTTGAAAAAGGCGGTGAAATTATCCCTAAAATAACAGCGGTTAATCTTCAAAAAAGGAAAGCTGGCACCCAGCCTATTCAATACATCCAAACCTGCCCTGAATGTGGAACTGCATTGGAGAGAAAAGAAGGTGAAGCAAAGCACTTTTGTCCCAATGCTGAATCCTGCCCTCCTCAGGTTTTGGGAAGAATTGAGCACTTTGTTTCTAAAAGAGCCATGGATATTGATTCATTGGGAACAGAAAGAATTCGAGCATTAATTGACCAAAAGTTCATCTCCAACTATAGTGATATTTACCTTCTGGAAACCAAGGAGCGTGAACTGCTGGGTTTGGAAATGAGCCAAGACCAATATGAAAAGGAAGGAAGTGGACTGCTCTATATTAAATTGGAAAAAGCACTTTTTGCTTTGACCGAACAAATTTCCTTCAAGCAAATTCAGGAGTACCTAGAAAGTGCTGCGGAACTACCTTTGAACGAAACCCTGAGAGGATTTCAGGAACAAATCAGAAAATGGAAGAAGAAGGTTCCATCCAACACCGGCATGGTGGATTATCTGATCAACTCCCTGAAGGATCATCGAGAACTTCCCAAGCTGGAAGATTATGTTCCGGTAGCAGTTGTGTTGGAAATATTTCTGGGAAGAAGAGTGGAATTTGAGAGAATCCTGGAAGCCAGCAAAAAAGAAGGAACTGTCCATGGGATCATTCTACGATTGAATTTGGAATTACCGGATGAACTTCGGGAGCGAATCAAAAAATTGAAGGCCAACACCTTTCAGGAAGGAGTTATTTCCAATATGCTGGAGGGTATCAAGGCCTCCAAAAACCAACCTTTTGAAAAAGTTTTGTTTGCCATCGGAATTCGAAATATTGGAGAAAATACAGCCCAGCTTTTGGCTAGACACTTCAAAACCTTGGACAATTTGCAAGAAGCGACTGAGGAGGAATTATTGGAGATTAATGGCGTGGGAGGCACTTTGGTTCAAAGTATCCAAGAGTTTTTTGCTAATCCTGAACATCAGAGAATACTTCAGCAGTTGAGAGATTTAGGTCTCAAATTCGAGGTAGAACAGGCGGATCAAGAGCCTGCAAGTCAATCCCTAGCCGGAAAGAAGATATTAGCTTCAGGCAAATTGGTAAACTTTAAGCGGGATGAGATTGTTGATTTCGTTCAAGCCCACGGAGGGCAATACATTTCTTCCGTTTCCAAAAATCTGGATTTTATTATAGAAGGTGAAGGAATGGGGCCTAGCAAAAAGGATAAAGCCCAAAAATTAGGTATTCCATTGATTTCAGAGGAAGAGTTTCTTTCTATGATTCAGGAATAATTCCTATTTTATTTAAGGTAGAACCAAACCACGAGGAAGCAATTATCTTTGCACCTCCAAATTCGAAAAGCAATGAACCAATTTTACGGTACGGGTGTGGCACTGGCCACTCCTTTTAATGATGATTACACCATTGATTACAATGGATTGGAAAAACTCATTGATCACACTATCAAAGGTGGAGTTGATTACCTGGTAGCATTAGGAACTACTGGGGAAGTCGCCACTTTGAATGCAACAGAGAAAAAACAAGTGTTGGCAGCTTGCCTAAAATATAATGCTGGAAGAGTTCCTGTAGTTTATGGAATTGGAGGGAATAACACGCAGGCAGTTCTGGATGAAATCGCCAATACAGATTTTACTGGAATTGACGCTATTTTATCAGTAAGCCCCTACTATAATAAGCCAAGTCAGGCAGGTATCATTGCACATTATCGAGCTATCGCTGATGCATGCCCTGTTCCGGTTATTCTTTACAATGTACCGGGAAGAACCATGTCCAATTTAAGTGCAGAAACTACACTTAGTTTAGCAAATCATCCAAATATCATAGGAATCAAAGAGGCTAGCGGAAATTTGGAGCAGTGCATGCGTATTGCAGCTGGTAAGCCTCAAGATTTTTTGCTAATCTCTGGAGATGACCTAATGACCAAAGCTCTGTATGGTATAGGAGGAGTTGGAGTCATTTCAGTTTTGGCGAATGCCCTTCCTGAAACCTTTCATAAATTATGTCACGGAACGGAGTCTGAAAGTAGAGAAGCAGCTTTTTCACTTTTAGAAATTAATGACCTAATGTATAAAGAAGGAAATCCTGTAGGAATCAAAAACCTGCTATGCCATCTGGGAATTTGTGATGATCAAGTTCGTCTGCCAATGCTAAGAGCTAGTATGGAATTAAATCAATTGATCAAGGCGGCTGCCCAAAAATTCAAATAAAGATGCAGCAAGCGCTATCCATACAGGAGCTGGGAGAGCTGATCAAATCTACGCTGGAAAACCAGCTGGATCCCACCTATTGGGTGATCGGTGAAATCGCTGATTTCCGACAGGCTCCTCAGGGACATGCGTACTTTGAATTAGCCGAAAAACAGGGCAACCAAGTTCTGGCCAAAATCCGTTGCAATTGCTGGCAGTTTACTTACCGTAGCATAGCTTCCCGTTTTGAAAGTTTGACCGGAACAGGAATCAAAAATGGGATGAAGGTCCTGGCTCAGGTCCAAATCACCTTTCACCCAGTCTATGGATTAAGCCTGAATGTAAAAGATATTGATGCTTCTTTCTCCTTGGGTGAAAGAGCTAGAATCCGTCAGGAAACCATCGATCGCTTAACCAAAGAAGGGCTGCTCAGACTAAATGCTTCCCGAGTTTTCCCTCAAGTCATTCAAAAAATAGGCATTGTCAGCAGCCCTACTGCTGCTGGATATGGGGATTTTATCAATCAACTGGAGCATAATCCTAAGGGGTATAAAATTTACCATACGCTGATACCTTCCATGATGCAAGGGAACGAGGCCGTTTCCAGCTTAATCAATGCTTTGGAAAAAGTTGAGGATTTGAAAGAAAGGTTAGGATTGGAAGCTATAATTATCATCAGAGGTGGGGGTGCACAGTTGGATTTAGATTGCTTTGATGACTATAGGCTAGCGGCCAAAATAGCCAACTCTTCTTTGCCTGTCTTTACCGGCATAGGACATGAAAGGGATGAAACAGTTGCAGATTTGGTTGCCCATACCAAATTAAAAACTCCAACAGCAGTGGCTGAATTTCTACTTTCAGGATTCAGAATTTTTGAGGAAAATTTAGGAATAGCCCTGACAAGATTGGACAGGCTAACCAGACAAAACATCAAGCTCGCTGACAATCTACTACATCAACAGAATTTAAGATTAAAAACTGCAGTTCAGAATAGGCTGACCTTGGAGAAAGAAAGGCTAAATGCCAAAAAAGACAGGATCAAAGCAAATTTGTCTACAAATCTCAATACACAGTCATTTCGTCTGGAGCAACTCCATCAGGCTTTAAAAAAGGCAGCCTCCCAGCAAATCTTGTCTAATGGTCAAAAATTAGAACATCTTGTGAAAAGCTTGAAAAGCTTAGATCCCAAAGCAATTTTTGAAAGAGGTTACACTCGAACAGAGTTGGATGGGGTTCCTATTCATTTGGTAAAGGATCTTGAAAAAGGACAGGAGATTCTTACAGTAAGCAATCAAAAAAAGATTAAAAGTACAATCACTGATATCAAAGAACTATGAAGGATTTAAATTATCAGCAGGCATTGGAGCGCATAGAGCTCATATTGGCACAATTAGAAGAAGGCAAAAAGAGTGTAGATGAACTTTCCGAATTGGTGAAAGAGGCGACAGAATTGGTCAGCTTTTGTAAAAAGAAGCTAAAAACTACCGAGGAGGAGATTCAAAAGGCTTTTGAAGAAGCCTGATTTTGGCATCTGGAACAATAATTTTCAGATATTCGAGTTTTTAATAAGCCATCTTTCAGGTACTTGGCATTTTTGTTGCCAAATTTGCAAAAGAATTAATTGAGCTTTAAGCTCTTTGAGACGTGATGAAAAAAGTATTTCAACTATTTCTGGCACTTTTATTTTTGGTGATATCTTCAAATTCTTACAGCCAGAACTTTTATAAAGAAAGGATTTCCAGAAACAATATCTTGACTGTGGGCGCTGGTCCATCGTTTTCTTATATTGATAATGGAGGACCTTACCGGACCATAGGCTTTGAGATTTTGCCTTCTCTTTCAGTAGCCTGGACCAAAAAGCTATCTCAGGTTTTTGACCTTCGGTATACGGTGGGATACCAATCAATTGCCAGTAGCGGCAATGCCAATTTGACAATTCAGGAAATTTGGAGACAAAATGAAGCTGCTTTTACGGCTAAAGGTTCAACCTTCTATCTGGATGTCATGCCAAGTATTAACCTAATCCCTTTTAGCAATCATATGCATAGGAGCAGGTTTAATATCTACGGAGGGGCTGGAATAGGTGTAATGGCTGTATCAACCAAACAAACAAAATCTTACAGCCCAGACGAGCGACCTACCAATGAAAGCTTGACCACGGCGTACGTGCCCGTAAGAGCAGGGTTAAGTTATAGGGTTGGTCCTTATTCCGATATAGCCGGAGAAGGCACTATGCTTTTGACATTTACGGATAACATAGATGGCAATGTCGGATTCAATCGGTTTGCGGACCATCTATTTCAGGCTCAAATCGTATTTAGACGCTATATTTTACCAAAAAATAAAGACTAAAAAAGGCCGGTTAAACCGGCCTTTTTTCATTGAACTTTTTCTGGAATGACTTGCAAAAATTTCCTTGGGATAGATATCAGCATATTCTGATAAATTCCCGGAATCCTAATCATGAAATAATCTTTATTTCCTTTCTCCACGCACTCCCCTATCATATTTTGTAGTGCTCCTCCAATCACTTGAACTTTTTCTCCCGGTTCAATTTCCGAACCATCTGTCTCGACAGCAACACCGGTTTCTACAACTCTTTTGATAATATCCAGGTCCTCTTCCCTCACTGTGGCATGCTGTCCGGAAAAATGAACAAACTTCACTGCTCCCGGTACTTGAAGACATTCCCAAAGTTGGTTTCTCTGGGTTTTTACGAAAACATAACCGTTGAATAGGGCTTTTTCTACTTTCTTTTTTCTGTCAGACCACTGTCTTAACTCAGTGACCAGAGGCAAATAAACTTCCCAACCCTTTTCTCTTAATCTTGTGGCCACCTTTTTTTCGGAACGTGAAGCCGTATACATCACATACCATTTCAAATCACTCATCTCTAAAATTTGTTTTGGGACTTCAAATCTACAAAATCCTATCTTCTCCCCATGAATAAACCTGAGTTTTCAAGTCCAAATTTAGATTCTTGCCTGATAGGTATACAATTGATAATAGCGTCCCTCTTTGCTTATTAGGTCTTCATGCTTTCCTCTCTCTGCTATTTCCCCATGCTCTATCACCAATATTTGGTCAGCTTGTCGAATAGTACTCAATCTATGTGCGATTACAAAGGTGGTTCTCCCCTTCATTAGTTCTTTCAAAGAAGCCTGTATTAAAGTTTCTGACTCAGTATCCAGATTTGAAGTGGCCTCATCCAAAATCAAAATTTTAGGATCTGCCAAAATCGCTCTGGCAATGGCTATTCTTTGCCTCTGCCCACCTGAAAGCTTCACACCCCGCTCCCCTATCAAGGTATCCAAACCGTCTTCGAAACGATCCGAAAACTCCTGTACATAGGCGGCATGAACCGCTTGCTGTAATTGCTCTTCGGTAGCATCAGGTCTCGGGAAAAGAATGTTTTCCCGAATGGTTCCTTCAAAAAGAAAATCATCCTGTAATACAACCCCTAATTTGGACCGGAAGGACTCCAAACTTACTTTTTGCAAGTCTTGATTATCTAAGTATATATTTCCAGAATCCGGATTTAAAAATGTGGCCGCAAGACCTGCTATAGTGGTTTTGCCCGAACCAGAAGAACCAACCAATGCTGTTACTGTTCCAGCCGGTGCGTGGAAATTGATATTCTTGATTACATCTTTTCCTGATTCATAGGCAAAGGAAACGTCTTCAAAACGAATATCCCCTTGAATGCTTTCAAGTTCAATGGTTCTTTCTTTATCATCAGATTCCAAAGGAGTATTCATGATTTCCTCTGTCCTATCAAGGCCTGCGAAGGCCTCAGTAAGTTGGGAACCTATATTTGACATTTGTACAATAGGTGCGATCATAAAACCTAGATAGAGCGTGAAAGCCAGAAAATCTCCGAACGTGATGTCCCCTTCCATGATCATCCAACCTCCGATACCCATAATGCCAGCAGAAGCCAGTCCCAAAAGTAAGGTGCCTGCTGAGGTCACAAAAGAAGTTGCTGTCAAACTCGCTTTCACGTTTTGGAACAACTCATCTACACCCTGTTGGAAAGTTTTTATTTCCTGAGCTTCAGCATTGAAGCCTTTGATCACTCGAATTCCTCCCAGGGTTTCGGTAAGCCTGCCTGTAACCTGAGCATTAATTTTGCCTCTTTCTCTAAAAATCGGTCTGATCCGTCCAAATGCTTTTAAGGAAACCAAACCGAATATTGCTACCGGAACCAAGACATACAAAGTCATCAAGGGACTAATGCTTATTAATAAAACCAGCGAAATGACTGAGGTAATCACTCCTCCTATCATTTGAGCAAAACCGGTTCCCACAAGATTTCTTACACCTTCCACATCAGACATGATTCTAGATACAAGTTCTCCGGTCTTTGCATTGTCAAAAAAACGAATGGGCAACTTGATGATATGACTTTGAACTTTAGACCGGAGCTTCGCAATGAGGTTTTGTGCCTCCACAGATAAAATCTGAGTCAAGGCATATGAGGTCAAAGATTGAATCACAATGGCTACTACCACCGCAATAATCAGCCATTTTAGCAAGTTCAAATCATTGGAAGGAATGACATTGTCCACCAAATATTTACTGGCTCCAGGAAGGACCAAGCCTGATAGCCTACTAATGATGATGAGAAAAAGACCTAAAAACAGGTGTTTTCTACGGGGCCAGATGATGGTGGTAAAAACCTGACCAATGGTTACTTTTCTTTCTGATTTCTGTTGCATGGGTGTAAAAAAAAGAAAACCCCGAAATCACTTCCGGGGTTCCAAATCAATTTTCTTCTTCTTTTAATCTTGGTTTTAACTCTACTGGATCAGTTGATTTCTTTCTTACTCGAATATTCAACAACTCCACACTCAAAGAAAAGAATACTGCGAAATAGATGTATCCTTTTGGAACTTCTTGGTGAAAGCCTTCCAAGAACAGCATAAAGCCAATCAATATCAGAAAGGATAATGCAAGAATTTGTAAAGTTGGGTGTTGGTTGATAAAGCGACTGATTTTCCCGGCAAATGCCATCATTATTCCCAAAGAGATTACAACCGCAATAATCATGATGATCACATGATCCACTAAGCCAACCGCAGTCAAAATACTGTCAAATGAAAAGATGATATCCAAGAATACTATTTGAGCGATGACTGAACCAAAGCTCTTCCCAGTATTAGCTTTTATTTCCTGAGGATCCCCTTCCATTTTATGGTGAATTTCCATAGTAGATTTAAAAAGAAGGAATAAACCTCCTAAAAGTAATATCAAATCCCTTCCACTGAAATCATATTCAAAAACCGTCAATAGTGGCTGGGTGAATCGTATTATATAAGAAATCCCTAATAATAGGCCTATCCTAAAAACCAAAGCCAGAGTCAATCCTAAATTTCTTGCTTTGGGCTGCTGAGCTTCCGGTAGCTTATTGGATACAATGGAAATAAATATGATGTTGTCTACACCTAATACTATTTCCAGAAATGTCAGAGTGAGAAGTGCGATCCAGGTTTCGGACTGCATGAATATTTCCATAGTGGGGTAATTTTTGGGCACAAAAAAGCCTGTCCAAAGTTAAGACAGGCTTTCCATGCTTTACTAAGTTTATTACTTCGTTTTAGGCAAAACGTTAGAAATCAAAGATACTTTTTCGATTGGCTCAGAAGCATTTGAATAAATTCTCACTACTGAGTTTTGCTTACCCATTTTTCCAGCTGAGTTGAAGGATACTTCGATTTTTGCTTTCGCACCTGGAGCAATCGGATCTTTAGGCCAAGAAGGAACCGTACAGCCACAAGTAGCCGCTACATTGGAAATAATCAATGGAGTAGTACCGGTATTCGTCAGTTCGAAAGTATGGGAAACCTTGTCACCTTGGGTAATATCACCGAAATCCACTGATTTTTCTTTGAAGGTAATTACTGCTCCAGATTCGCTTTGAGCATTCGCCTGGAAAGCAAAAACCATTGCAAAGAGGGTCAAGATCAATCCTAATTTTTTCATGATTATGTTAATTGTTGAGTTCAAATTTTTAATTCTAATTACTCTTTGAGGCTAAATTTCTAAAGCTTTCATCAAATATCCGAAAATACCTTGCCAAAATTCATGGAAAGGGAATGTTAAGTTTTCTAAATACCTGAATTCTTAACAAAGAAGCCTTGGGAAAAATTCACTAAATACAATTCCTCAGAGGATCTAGTGACTGCAGTATATAACCATCGGATGAAGTCTTTATCCACAGTATCATCAGGCAAATAGCCTTGATCTACAAAAACTGCCTTCCATTGCCCTCCTTGCGCTTTATGGCAAGTCAAAGCATAGGCGAACTTAACTTGTAATGCATTCAAATAGGGATCTTTTCGGATCATCTCCATCCGCTCAGTTTTATTTGCTATATCTGCATAGTCCTCAGAAACCTGCTCATACAAACTTTTATATTGCTCCCTTGTCAATGAGGGGCTGGGTGAATAAAGCGTGTCTAAAATGACTTTTGCCTCAAAGTGTGGTTCTTCTGGATAATCCAGAAGACGTAATTCCAAAGTCGCAAAGCGTAAGCCATAAAGCTCCTCAAAGGAGCGGATCTTCATGATTTCCGCCATATCCCCATTTGCTAAAAAGTTGACCCTATCCGAATCAGCCATATAGGTGTAATTGTTTTTCACGATCATTAGTAAATCACCTGAGCTGATCTCATCTTCAAAAAAGTGAATGACCTTTCGTATGTACAAATTGTATTGAACTGCATTCTTGTTGGACCGAGTGACGATTACTGTGTTTTCAGTCCCGTACTTGTCATAAGCATAGCGTAATCCATCCTCCAATTTTTCCCCAGTCATCTTGAAAATATCACGGAATTGAGAAGTCATGATCTGAACAGCAGGCTTTTCTTTCAAAACCTGATCTCTCAATTGGGTGGCATTAAATAGTATACCTGACTCCAACCTTTGGCGCATAACCTCGGTCAATTCAATCTGATCTGTTTGCAATCGGAAATAGCGAGTGAGGTAATTAGAATCCAATGCAGGACTGTATTCTGAGCCCACAGGAGGAAGTTGGGCTGTATCTCCCACCAATATCAATCGGTTACTTTCTTCACTAAAAACAAAGCGAATCAAATCTCCCAGCAAATTTCCCGACATTCCGCCATCATCTGCCAGCATAGAAGATTCATCTACAATAAATACAGTGTCTTTGTAATAATTTTTTTGTAGAACAAAGCCATTGGATAGAGCCCCCATTTCACCTTTTGGCTTATAGATAATCTTATGAATGGTATAGGCAGCCTTTCCACTATAATTACTCATTACTTTGGCAGCTCTTCCGGTAGGTGCCAATAAAAGAGATCTCATTTTTAGTTTGGGAAGGCTTTGAACCAAAGCAGAAATCACCGAAGTTTTTCCGGTTCCGGCATATCCTCTCAAAACAAAACAAGGCTTTTCCCCTGGTTCCAAGGAAAGAAAGGCATCCATTTTTTGGAAAAAAGAAGACTGACCGGAAGTGGGATCAAAGGGGAAATTTTTCCGGATCAATTCTGAGGCCTTCCAAGCAGCTTGACTATCTTTACCCATATTGACGAAAGTACATGAAGCAAGACAAAATCGGTAAGGAAATCACATCAAAATTTGGCAATCAACTTCGAACTAGAGTAAATGGGATTTTTATTCAGGATGAAAAAATCTTAATGATTCGTCATTTGATGGGAGACGACAGAATATTTTGGTCAGTTCCGGGAGGTGGTATGAATTACGGTTCCGATGCTAAAAATAATCTGAAGCGCGAATTCGCAGAAGAGACCGGCTTGACAGTAGAAATCGGGGATTTTCTTTTCGTTCACGAGTTTTTACGCCCACCTTTACACGCAATTGAGCTGTTTTTCGAAGTAAAATCGGGCTCAGGGCAAGTAAAATTGGGAAAAGACCCAGAATTAGAGGATAATCACCAAATAATTACCGAAATTGCATGGATGTCCATTTCAGAGCTCCGTTCATTGCCTCCAGAGTCAGTTCATCAAATCTTTTGGGGAATTAATTCCCTAAAGGACTTAGGATTGTGGAAAGGATATTTTAATTTTGAAAATAATTATCTAAAATAGCACGTTTTAAAAACCTTCAACCTTACCCAGATTTTAAAATTTCAACAAAATGAATTTAACCAAAGTATTATCCTTTGTTTTCTTCGCAGTAGCAATTGCTCTTGGCTATCTCCTCTATAAAGGCGTAGATGATGTCGTAGAAGAAGAGAAAAGAATCGCTCTTATCGAAAGTGCAATCATCGAAAAACTACAAATGCTTCGCGATGCACAGTTGGCTTACCAAGCATCTAACGGTAAGTATGCTGACAACTGGAATGATTTGAAAAACTTCATCCAAAACGGTGAAATCTGGTTGGTACAAAGAACTGAAACTACCAAATTATTGGATTACGGTAAGGAAGAAACTACTGTGACTTTCGATACCTTAGGTTCGGTAAATGTGATGGACTCTTTGTTCAACGAAAGAAAATATCCTGACTTCAACCTAGAGGCTCTGGCTGTTGTTCCTGGTTCTGGTGGTAAGACATTTGAGTTCTTTGCAGATAAAATCGAAAGAAACAACTATCAAATCAACGTATTTGAAATCAGAGACCCTGCTCCGATTAATCCTGAGAGAAGATTAAACAACAACGAAAAAGCATTAAGAGTAGGATCCAGAACTGACGCTTCTACTGAAGGTAACTGGAAATAATCCCCTCCTAATTTTGGAAAATACTCTCAAAGTATTCAAAAGTGATAAGTTTGATGTAGAGGATACAGCAAGTTTATCACTTTTTTTGTATCCCGACTTTTTGGTCATCTTCGCAAAAGATCAAAATCAATCCAACACGGGAATTCACTATTACCCAAAGTTGGACATTAAAAGCTTGGATCAATTAATCCTAACTGATCCATTGCTACGATTGGATGTGCCGGCCAGATTATTCATTCACCACCCAGGATTCAGCTTGGTTCCCGGAGTATTATACTCCTCAGGAAATGAAGCTCAATTCTTAAGTTTTTCCAAGGAAGTTCCGGATAACGCCTTTTACTTCAACACTCCATTGGATAGCAATAATTTGCAAGTGCTTTCCTATGTAGATGAAAAAATGAAGAAGCATCTGGAAGCCAGATTTTCAGATCTCAGTTTCTATCATGGATCCTGTTCATTCCTTTCTTACCTTTTCAAGGAAAGATTCAACCTGATCGGGCAGGAAATAATCGTCAATGTATTTGGGAAGCAAATGTATGTGGCGGCATTTACTGATCAGGAGCTTAGTACATTCAACTTGTTTGAGATTCAGTCTAAGGAGGATATTTTAAAATATGTTCTAATCCTGATAGAGCAACTGCATTACGACAGAAATCATGTGAGAATCAGTGTTTTTGGAATCCCTGCAAAAAGCGAAATCACCGAAAACTGGGGGAAACAATATTTTCAAAACTTCAGAATTCTGGTTCCTCATGCAAACCAAAATTATTCCCATGGATTCAAACATTTAAAAGATCTGGGGCTATTTGAGGTCTCTTGGCAATACCTTTAATTATGAGCAAAGTAGCAATCTTCCCCGGTTCTTTTGATCCTTACACCAAAGGGCATCATGACATTGTCATCCGCAGCCTGGATATTTTTGATGAGGTTATTATCGGGATCGGTTACAATTCAACCAAAAAAAATCGATACTTCGATATTGATCTGATGGTGGAAAAAATTGAATCTGTTTATGTAGATATGCCTAATGTGAAAGTGATTGTTTACAATGAACTGACCTCTACTTTAGCCAAAAAACACGGAGCAAACTTTTTAATAAGAGGTCTGAGAAATACTACAGACTTTGAATATGAAAATACCATTTCTCAGATGAATCGCTACCTCAACGAAGATCTGGAAACCGTTTTTTTAATCACCACCCCTCAATTCGCAGCAATCTCCTCTACTGTCATTCGTGAGGTACATAGATATGGTGGCGATGTGAGCGAGTTTCTACCCTACTCTATTTAATGCTTAAAGTGCTCTTTGAGAAAATGCTTGAAAAGCCATCTCATTGAAGGATATGAATTGATTAAAGCTGTTTTTGTCTCTGCTTCCGGAAACCAGCGAATGTCATCAATACCCTCTTCTTTTTGAGGCTTCATCTCAGTATCAGATACGCACTCCATCGCAAACCAATAGGTTTTCTTTAAAATACTCTTTCGGTTTTGAGTATAGGTATGCCAAGTATTACAAATAGGTTTTCCAGCCTTAACATGAATGGCGCATTCCTCTTCCACCTCTCTGACAGCACATTCTTTAGGGGTTTCGCCCTTTTCAAATTTCCCCTTCGGAAAATCCCATTTACCTAGTCTAAAAATGAGTAGAATCTGATTCTTTTTGGTCACTATACCCCCTGCTGCTTTGATTATGGAAAATCTACTCTTGACAGATTTTTTCAACTCATCCTTATTCCTGCTTACCAAAGTGACAGAGTCCAGATCTTTGAGTTTACGGGTACGAAGTTGATAGAGGATTTTGATAATCAAATCATGTGAGGGCTCCTGAAAAAGGATGTCTTCCTGCCACTGACTTGCAGGCGGAAGTTCTTCAGAATCCGAAAAAATTGCATCAAACTTCTTCTTAGGATTCAGATCTTCGAAACCGATCAAATCCATTGGTTTATCATTTACAAAAATTCTCATGGAAGAATCAGTACTGTTGATTGGGTAAGCGCCAAAAATGCATAAAAAAATCACTTACCACAACCCGAAACCATCATATTCACTTATTTTTGAAGCATGGAAATTTTAGACTCTTCAATTGCTGCTGAAGTAGCAGACCAACTCTTGCAAATCCAAGCTATCCGACTTCAACCCGAAAAGCCCTTTACCTGGGCCTCAGGATGGAAATCCCCCATCTATTGTGACAATAGACTTTCACTTTCTTTCCCCGCTGTCAGAGATTTGATAAAGGAAAACCTGGTGAAAAGTATCCAACATTTTTATCCGGAAGCAGAAGCCATTGCGGGAGTTGCTACTGCAGGTATTCCACAAGGAGCACTGATTGCCAATGATCTGAAGCTTCCATTTATCTATGTGCGTTCCAAACCTAAAGGACATGGAATGGAAAACATGATAGAGGGAAAAGTAACACCGGGACAAAAAGTAGTGGTCGTTGAGGATTTGGTATCTACAGGGGGAAGTTCCTTGAAAGCGGTACAGGATTTGAAAAATGCCGGATTTGAAGTAATGGGGATGGTAGCAATATTTAGCTATGGATTCTCTGTTGCGGATGATAATTTCGAGGAAGCAGGGATCAAATTGGTGGTATTGTCAAATTATGAAGCCATGTTACCTAGAGCTGTAGAAAAGAAGTATATCAGTGATGAGGTTTTAAAATCCCTTGAAACTTGGAGAAAAGATCCTGCTAACTGGACCCCTTAAGCACCAATATGGGACACTTTATTCTCTAATGAAAAAGTCAAAGTCTTCTCAGGCTTTGACTTTCTTTTTTAGGGACTTTCAAACCTTTTAGGATTCAAAAACACAAAGACAGGCATTTACTTTTCGAAAAATCCAATTGAACCTCCTACCCAATCTTTGTCTTTGTTAAACTTCACTCCTATCATTTCTCCCCTACTTAACCTGGACAAATTCCCCACTAAAGTTGGAGATTCATCATTTTCTGGCCAAAGCGCCAAGACTCTTACTTCTACTTTTACTCCTCCTGTTGGAGATTGAATTACGGGTTCATATTGCACTTTCTTTTGAAGAATATACAAATCCTTCTGCTTCACTTTTTCAATATCCTCCTTCCTCACATTGAATATTACTCCGGCTCCAGAAAAAGAAAAAAGAGGCTTTAATACGTAATTTTCCAAGTCCTCAGGAATTTCCTTTAACTCACTTAGCAAGGTGGTCTCAATAAAGTACGGCCCACTCAGATATGGTAAAATGAATTTTGAGATTCTTGTATACCAATTAGGGTGTCCTGCCCACTCCACATCCAATTCCTCTTCAAAGCTGAATTGCATCTTTAAATCAGGTCTGGCATTGAGTTCGTCAAAGATTACCCGATTGTAGATTCTCTTTATCTGAATTTCTTTCCCCTTGTCGTCTGTATAAAATAATTTCTTTCCCTCTTTTCTAATTTGAGTAACGCAAACAAATGGTACTTCCAAATCCTTTTTGCAGTAATAAAAATCAATTTTAGTATTCTGCTTTTCAGGTTCGATTTCCAATAAAATTACTTCTTCCGGCTTATGTACCCCGAGGACCACTTTTTTGAGAATTTCTAAATACTTTTCAGAATCTACTCCAGGGAAATAGGGTGTCAATTCGGAAAGGAATGGATAGGTCCTTTGAAATTTTTGATTCAGGTTATATTGAAAATTAAATACAGAAGGGAAACCCTGTACTTCAATCAGTTTGGGAGTCAATTTCCCATCCTCCATGCAGACACCAAAGTCAATGGCCAAAAACTGGGTATGTGCATCCTCATTGGGCACAGAAACATTCAGGTCAATCGCTTTTTGGGTCAATTGCTTGAAATCAGGCCTTTTGATGAATCGAATAACCTCCTGACTCGCTTCAATCAATTGCTTTTGAAACTCCTCTGGGATAAAAAAAGGAGTTTCCGCGATTCTAAAAGTCGGCCTATGATCAAAATCCCTGTCAATGGAATTTAAAAATTCAGCGTAAGATTCCTCTGAAAAATGCTGATTAAATAAACGCCTGAATTTTTCTATCATATTATTATATCATCACTTCCACGGAGCGATTGGTCAATTTTCGAATTGAATTAGCAAGGAAATTCGGAATCAATGTTTCATTGGTTTTGTAGATTTTCTCTTCGTCAACCAAATCCTCCAACATGCTTCTAAACTTACCCTTACCTTTTAATGCAATTATTTTCTCCCTTACATCAGGTTTTTTTAGATGGTTTAAAAAGGAAACTGGATCTGCTTCCGGGTGAAATTGAGTTCCCACAATTTCCTCAGAAAATCGAATAGCCATCAAGGCTCGCTCATACTCTACGTGATTTCGGATTTTCTCCAAAGCGATCACTTGAGAACCCAAAAGTTTGAATTTTCTCATTTTCGGCTGAACAACCTGAAAATCCCGGCTGTCCACAGCCCAAAAAGGATTGGGAAGATTCTGGAACAATGGATCTTTGATCCCATCGGCAGTTTTATGAATAGTCATTACACCAAAAGAGGTAGACTTTCTCATCGTAATCTCCCCCAAACCAAAGTGCTTGCAGGCCATCTGGAAAGAGTGGCAAATCAACAGTAGGTATTTCTTTTTACTATGGTTTTGATTCCAAATCCAAACCTGGTCCAAAAAATCATAGTATTTCAAGTCCCAATAGCCATTTCCTTCCAGTGGATTCCCTGGACCTCCCGTGGAAATAAACAGGTCGAAATCCCTGATTTCAGGAATCTCAGCCTTTCCTCTTACATCAAATATCTTATAGGTAACTTCCTTGGAAAAGCGCTCCACGATTTCTCGGATACAGCGCATTCCCTGATTGGGTTCCCCATCATACATATCCAAAATAGCCAATTGCAACTTTCGCTTACCCACCTTTAATTCATTTAAATTCCAGCTACAAAGGTACGCAAATGATTAGATCCCTTGGTTAAACTTGCCCGTGATATAATCGACTACTTGCTTTAAATCATTGGTCTTTTCAAAAACAGCCAATTGCTGATCAGCGCCTGTTCCATTTTTCAAAATGGTATGCACATATTCGATTTCGTTTCTGCTTCCCAACTCATCTACCACATCATCAATAAAATCAAGCAATTCCATGATCAGTTCGGTAGTAGGCACCTCGGTCTTCTTGCCAAAATCAATCAACTGTCCCTCTATTCCATTTCGGGCAGCCCTGAATTTGTTTTCTCTAATCAGTGCAATTCGGTAAATATTAAAGCTGGTATTGCTCATCAAAAGCTTGTAAAGCTTAGCCACTACCGCTTGAATAATGGCTACGATGCAAATTGTCTCATCAACCGTAAGGCACATGTCACAAATACGGAATTCTATTGTGCTGAAAAATGGATGCATGCGCAAATCCCACCAGATTTTCTTGGGATTATCTATGCAATTGGTTTTGACGAGGATTTCCAGAAAGTTGTCATAAGACTGTACCGAATCAAAGTATTCCGGTAATCCGGTTCTCGGGAACTTAGCGAAAACCTTGGCTCTAAAAGCTTTGAATCCCGTATTTCTTCCTTCCCAAAAGGGTGAATTTGTAGTCAATGCGTAAATATGGGGCAAAAAATAGCAAGCCTGATTCATCAATTGAAGGGCTACTTCTCTATTTTCTATTCCCACATGCACATGAAGTCCAAAGATTAAGTTGGACCTGGCAATATCCTTCAGCTCATTCACAATATTATGGTAGCGCGGATCATCAGTAATCTCCTGATCTTGCCACTTAGCAAATGGATGTGTACTCGCGGCACCTACTACCAAGTCTTGTTTTGCTGCCAATTCGGAGATTTTATTCCTCAAATAAGAAACTTCCTTTCTGGCCTCTCCTACGTTTTTACAGATATTGGTTCCAACCTCGACCACAGATTGATGCATCTCAGCCTTCACCTGTTCCCTAAGCACTATCTTCCCTCCATCCACAATTTTGGACATATGGGACCTGAGATCTCTGGTTTTGGGATCTATGATTTGATACTCTTCTTCCACGCCCAAGGTAAAGGGGGGAAGCTTTTTGATTGAAGCGCACATAGGCTTTTGGTTTGAGTTTTAGAAGCGCTTGGCTGCTTCTACAGAATTTCTCATGAAAGTTCCCCAAGTAAGATTCATCTTCCCCGGCTTTTGGGCTTTGGCGTAGCTGATCGCCATTTTCGCAGCCTCTTCCACTACCCAGTCAAAGTTTTCCTGACCAACCGAATTGATATCTGCATCTGGTGCAGGGTTACCGAAATCAATAGCATAAGGGATTCCGTCCCGAACAGCAAATTCCACGGTATTAAAATCGTATCCCAATCCTTTACATAGAGCTAGGGTATATTCCTTCACTTTTGCCAATAGCTTTTTGGAGGCAGGAGGCCCATCAATTACATAGCGAAGATGATGAGGATTTCGGGGTTCATACTGCATGATTCGAACAGCCTTTCCTCCCAAACAATAGACTCTGAAGTATTCATCAAACACAATTTCTTCCTGCAGCAACATCACCAATTGCCCGGTCTCAGGATGCTTTTGAAAAAACTCTTCTTTGTTTTCCAATCTATAAACATTTTTCCAGCCTCCACCTGCGTAAGGTTTCATGTAAGCCGGAAAGCCTATGTAATTGAACATGGAATCCCAGTCCAGAGGAGCTGCCAGATTTCTAAATGACTTACTGGTAGTGTCTGTTGGGTGTTCAGCTGACGGTAATAAAACAGTTTTCGGCAATGGAACTCCCAACTGATCTGCTAGGCAATTATTAAAGAATTTATCGTCTGCACTCCACCAAAAAGGATTATTGATCACTGCGGTGCCGGTCAAAGCAGCATTTTTCAAATATGCTCTGTAAAAGGGTACGTCCTGAGATATTCTATCTATAATGACAGCGTAATCAGTCAGTTGATTTTGTACTACCTTATCAATTTTGACAGCTTCAGCGACTATGCCTTTTTCTGCCTTTTGATTGACTCTCTCCACAAAAGCATGAGGAAAAGTATCTTCCATTCCGAAAAGTATTCCGATTTTTTTCATTGCTATTTATACCAAAGGGTTAATTAAATTTTATTCTACTGAGATAATGGGGAAACATTTCTTTCCACAAAGGCCAGTCGTGATGACGCTCTTGCCTCACATCCAGCCAATGATTCAAATTCTTGTTTTTCAGGCATTCATTAAGCTTGAGATTAGCATCAAAGCAGATATCCCAATTGGAAGTGCCTAAAACTATGTCCATATTCCAGAGCTCCCCATCCATCAAGCCGGGTAGGTATTCTAGAGGACTATTGTAATAAATATCATCATGATGATATCCGTCCATAAAATCCCGGATATTGAATGCCCCAGACATACTGAACATATGGCTCACATAGCCGGGATGCCGAAAAGCGAAATTGGCAGCATGATATCCTCCAAAACTACATCCCGCCATGACCACTTTTGCTACTGAGGTATTCAGTCTGATCCTTTCCACGATTTCATGACAAATCATTTTATCATAAGCTATATGATTCTGAATTCTATCGTGAGGGTGTATATTTTTATTATAAAAAGACTGAGCATCATTACTCTCAGGACAGTAAATCTGAATCAAACCCTGCTCCAAATACCAATGAGCTGAGCCGATCAAACCCATGTCCTTATTTTCGTGAAACGAGCCTTTGGAAGTTGGAAAAACTACAACAGGATATCCTGCATGACCAAAAACCAGCATTTGCACATCCCTGTGAAGGTTTGGCGAATACCACTTTATATATTCTTCTTTCATAAATAATCAAATAGACCTGATGAGTTGATAGGTCTATTGGTAAAAACTATTCAAAAATTTCCCCAAAAGCAAAGAACCTCAGAGAAAGAGTATTGAAAGAATGAATTATGCCTTGACTTCCTCCCTCTCCTCTTTGGAAAGGGCTTTAGAATGTAGAATTTTAAAAAGGCCTCCCAAGATAAAAAGCATTAGTACACCCACTAAAATCCATTTCGAAGTCGTAAAAACAGAGGCCAAAATCGCCATACTTTTATTCACATCAGGAAAAGAATTTAAAATCTTTATTACCAAAAGGTTTTCGCCCAAATCCATTAATGCAATCAGAAAAGGAAGCTTGATGAATCCCCTATTTCCCCAGATTTTAAACAGTAGACCATAGAACGCCAGAGAATACAAAATCATGTAAGGAAAATCCAGCGTCCAAACTCCAAGACGGTAAATTTGCCTGGTTTCCAGATCCATGGTTTCAATCGATTGGTAGGCCTCTCCGAAAGTATAAGCGAACTTTAGGTCAAGAGCCTGATCTTTTGGCATAAAAAAAGACAGGAGAACGTTGAAGAGAATTACCAAGGCAAACAAAATTATTAAGTGGTTTTTCTTGCCTACAAAATCCAATAACTTAGTCATAAAAAGTAGTTTAAAAGTTTGTTAAAAGTAAGAAAATCAGCCGCTTTTAAAAATGATCCAAATCAAAAAAATCCGGTTAACTCACTCATTTTTTGAAAACCATTTGGAGTACATGGGATAATTTTTGGCAGTACGCTCAATAACTTCCAACATTTCAGGTCCGGTATCTTTTACCTTTTTGGCTGGCATGCCCGCATAAATACTGTTGGCCTCAACAACCGTATTGGCTAATACGATTGCTCCAGCAGCAATCACGGCTCCAGAATGCACAATAGCTCCATCCATCACCACAGCCCCCATTCCAATCAAAACATCATCATGAATTGTACATCCATGAACAATGGCATTATGGGCAATGGAAACCCGATTACCTATATATGTACCAGCTTTTTTATAGGTACAGTGAATTACTGCTCCATCCTGAATATTGGTATCATTTCCAATTCTGATCTCATGAACATCTCCACGAATGACGGCATTAAACCATACTGTGCAATTATCTCCCATGATCACATCTCCTACCAAGGTGGCATTAGGTGCCAACCAACATTCTTTCCCCATTTGTGGAGATTTACCGTTCACTTCCATAATCAATGCTTTCATCACTTTCGGGCTTTTGTTTGACTCAAAAACAAAAATTGATAATTTTTTTTGAACTCCGTGAACTTTTTAACCAATTTTGAGTTTCCGTGTATATACATCAAATAAAGAAACTAAATCAAACCATTATGAAGTTTATCAAACAAACCGGACTATTCTTAGCCGCTGCAATGATTACATTCGCTTGTAGCAAACCAGGTGACACAGTAGAAACTACCGATGCTCAGGAAGTAGCTGAAGGTGAAGGTTCTACCCTATCTTTGGATCCTGCCTCTACTTCTATCGCTTGGAGAGGTTACAAGCCTGCAGGCCAGCATTTCGGTAAAATTCCTGCTACAACTGGTACTTTGACTGTTCAAGGTTCAGAAATCACAGGTGGATCTTTCACTTTTGACATCAAAGGATTGAAAATCGAAGATTTGGAAGATGGCTCAGAAGATTACGGAAAACTTTGGGGACACTTGCAATCCGCAGATTTCTTTGATGCTGCAAACTATCCAACAGCAACATTTGAAATCACAGGCGTAGAACCATTTGCCGCTGGCGACATGGTAGCAGATCAGGAGCAATTCGAGACTGACAACACTCCTAAGGCAGCTTCTGAGCTTTCTCCAGAAAACCCAACTCATTGGATTAGCGGTAATTTGACCATGAGAGGAACTACCAAAAACATCAAATTCCCTGCTGCTGTAACTATTGAAAATGGTGCGGTAATGGCAAAAGCTGGATTCAACATTGACAGAACAGCTTGGGGATTATCCTATGGTGACGAAGCCAATGCAGTAGACAAAGCAAAAGATCAGTTTATTTATAACACTGTTTCTTTGCAGTTGGACGTAAAAGCTAACTAATCAGAAATTAATCTTAAAAAGAGGAATTCGAACGAATTCCTCTTTTTTTTGTATCTGTGAAAAACGACCTTTTTGAATATCCCATCCAATCGGATCAAGTCATTGAAAAGCTGATCAAATGGATTGACCAGAATTATGCTTTTTATTGTCTTACGTTCGGAAACGGGCATGACTATCCCGAGGGCACTTTTCCGGATCAAATTCTGGCAGGTAATACTGCTTTAGAGGATGATTCTTTATGGGAAGATTCAAATTACCCTGCAGCAGGAATCATTTCTTACGATTACAAAAATCAGCTGGAAAAACTCAGCAGCAAGAATCCTATTTTAGTCAAAGTTCCTGATCTAACTTTTTTCAAAGCTGAACTCAGAATCACCTGGGACGGAGACAAAATCTATTCTAACCAAGCTCTACCTGAAAAATCAATGGAAGGGTCAAACCCTAAAATTGACTCTACCCCTACAGAGATTCAAGCTTTGACTTCGAAAGAGGAGTACATCCGCGCTTTTGAAGCAATTCAAAATGAAATCATAGAAGGAAATACCTATGAGATGAATTACTGCATAGCATACCAAGCTTCTTTCGAAAAACTTGACCCAATTATCAGTTTTTTCAAACTCATGCAGCTTTCACCTATGCCATTCTCAGGCCTTTTTAAGTCCAAGGAAAAGTACCTAATCTCGGCATCTCCTGAGCGATTCTTGAAAAAAGAAGCATCCAGATTGATTGCCCAGCCCATCAAAGGAACTTCCAAACGAGGAAAGAATAAAGAGGAAGATGAAGCTAACAAAAGAATCCTGCTTCAAAGTGAAAAAGAAAGAGCAGAAAATCTGATGATCACCGATTTGATGCGCAATGATCTATCCAAAGTCTCTCAGATTGGATCTGTTCATGTACCTGAACTATTTGGTGTATACTCATTTCCGAAAGTTCATCAGATGATCAGTACTGTTCAATCGAATCTTTTACCAAAAATAGGCCTGAAGGAGATTCTTCAGGCGACCTTCCCCATGGGAAGTATGACTGGTGCACCAAAAATCAGCACCATGGAGCTGATCGAAAAATTTGAAAACTTCCAAAGAGGCTGGTTTTCCGGCGCTTTGGGAATAATTCAGGAAAACGGAGATTTCGATTTTTCAGTCATTATCCGGAGTATAGTTACTGATTTAGAAACTAAGAAACTGTATTTTGCAGTAGGTAGCGCCATCACCATTGATGCGGAAGCAGAGCAGGAATACGAGGAGTGTCTGCTCAAGGCCAGCGCGCTTTTAGAGGTATTACGTGGATCTTGAAAACAGCATAGAGCAAACAAAAATCAGAAAAATCATCCATGTGGATATGGATGCCTTTTATGCTTCAGTGGAGCAGTTGGATCATCCGGAATGGAGAGGCAAACCGCTGGTAGTTGGTGGAAATGCCGCGCGTGGCGTAGTGGCTGCTGCCAGCTACGAGGCTAGAAAATATGGAATTCACTCGGCCATGTCTTCCGTATTGGCATCAAGAAAGTGCCCTCATCTCATCTTTGCCAAAGCCAGGTTTGATAGATACCGCGAGATTTCATATCAAATTCGTGAGATTTTCTACGAATACACAGATTTGGTAGAACCCCTTTCCTTGGACGAAGCCTTTCTGGATGTCACAGAAAATAAAAAAGACATCAAGTCCGCCATTCTAATAGCTAGGCAAATCCGGGCAAAAATCAAAGAGGCAACCGGCTTGAATGCCTCCGCTGGGGTTTCTTACAATAAATTTCTGGCGAAAATTGCCTCCGATCTCAATAAGCCAAATGGACAAGCGGTCATCCTTCCAGAAGATGCTGAAGAATTTTTAGAAAAGTTACCGATTGGGAAGTTTTTCGGAATTGGAAAGGTCACCACCGAAAAGATGCAAAAACTCGGGATTCATAACGGCAAAGATCTTAAGGACTTTTCCCTTCAGTTTTTAACCAAAAAATTCGGAAAATCAGGCTTACACTATTATAACATTGTGAGAGGAATCCATCTCTCCGAAGTTCAACCTCATAGAACAAGAAAATCTCTAAGCGCAGAAAATACATTTGACAGGGATTTGATTACGGTTCAGGAAATGGAAGAACAACTTTTTCCAATTTTTGAAGAAGTCATACGAAGGCTGGAGAAGTCCGGAGTCAAAGGCAGAACGATTACTTTGAAACTGAAATATTCTGATTTTACCCAGCAAACTCGAAGTAAAACCTTGGAACAATATCCTGAAAAAGAACTGATTTGGGAGATAGCAAAGGAATTACTTTACCAGGAAGAAATCCCCAAAGCGGTGCGCTTACTGGGCTTGGGAGTTTCCAACCTCAACATTACAGAAGAACAGACTCATTTTGGAGAGCAATTGAGGATTCCATTTGAATAAACACTTATTAATAAATATCGTTAAGAAATCTGCCATTTTGTCCGCTTTTTGTTAATTTCGCATCCCTTAAGATTCAAAATACTACATGGACCAACTGATCAAAGATATCGACATTATCACTGGAGAAGAGGAGCAAGCAGTCGATTATAAAACCACCGTTGAGGAAAATACCGGTAAATCCAAGAAAATCTACATTGAGAGCTATGGCTGTCAGATGAATTTTTCTGACTCAGAAATCGTGGCTTCCATCATGAAAGAAAATGGGTACGATACGACTTCGGATTTTCAGCAGGCTGATGTGGTCTTTTTGAATACCTGCTCTATCCGTGAAAAAGCCGAGCAAACAGTCCGAAACAGATTGAATCATTTCAATGCTGTTAAAAAACATAAGCCTGAAATGACTATTGGCGTCTTAGGCTGTATGGCTGAGCGTCTGAAGGATAAATTACTTGAGGAAGAAAAAATAGTAGACGTAGTAGTCGGTCCGGATGCTTACAGAGACTTGCCTAACTTAGTCAATGCTGCTGAGGATGGAAGAAAAGGGGTAAACACCTTTTTATCCAGAGAGGAAACCTATGCCGATATTGCACCAGTAAGGTTAAATTCCAACGGAGTGACGGCCTTCATCTCTATCATGAGAGGTTGTGATAATATGTGTTCCTTCTGCGTGGTACCATTTACTAGAGGAAGAGAAAGAAGTAGGGACCCACATTCTATTGTTGCAGAAGCTCAGGATCTTTTTAATAAGGGTTATAAAGAAGTCACACTTTTAGGTCAAAATGTAGATTCCTACAAATGGTCTCCTGAAGAAAACAACAAAGCACGTCTCAATAAAAAAGAAGGTGATGTCACAGAGGTGGTCAATTTTGCCAATTTGTTGGAGATGGTTGCCCAAGTGAGTCCTCTTTTGAGAGTAAGATTTTCTACCTCCCACCCTAAGGATATTACTGATGAGGTGTTGTATACCATTAAAAAGCACGACAATATCTGTAAATACATTCACTTGCCTGTTCAATCAGGAAACAGCCGGGTTCTTGAACTTATGAACAGAACTTACGATAGAGAATGGTATTTGAATAGAGTGCAGGCTATCCGTGAAATCCTTGGTGAGGAATGCGGTATCTCTTCTGATATGATTGCAGGTTTCTGTACCGAAACTGAAGAAGAGCATCAGGATACCTTGACCATGATGGATATAGTGAAATATGACTTTTCCTACATGTTCTACTATTCTGAAAGACCAGGAACTCTAGCCGCTAAGAAATATGAAGATGACATTCCTTTGGATGTCAAGAAAAGAAGATTGGCAGAAATCATTTCCAAGCAAAGTCAGATTTCATTTGAAAGAAACAAGCTGGATTTAGGGAAAGAACAAATAATATTGATCGAAGGGACTTCTAAAAAGTCTCAGGATGAGCTGAAAGGTAGAAATTCTGCAAATAAGGTAGTCATCGTACCAGCTGCAGGGTTGAAAATAGGTGACTATGTCAAAGTGAAAATTACAGACTGCTCTCCCGCAACACTGTTCGGAGAAGTTTTGGAAGTAAATCCAAACTTTGCATGATCACAGCCCAAGAGATACATAGCGTCAAACTCCGGTTTGGAATCATAGGAAACAGTCCCCTACTGAACCATGCCATTCAAGTAGCAATGCAGGCTGCTCCTACAGATATGACGGTCTTGATTACCGGAGAAAGTGGGAGCGGTAAGGAGAGTTTTTCAAAAATCATCCATTCCATTTCTACCAGAAAGCATGGAAAGTTTATCGCGATCAACTGCGGAGCGATTCCGGAAGGAACCATTGATTCTGAATTATTTGGTCACGAAAAAGGATCATTTACCGGAGCTCATGAAGCTAGAAAAGGCTATTTCGAGGTAACAGACGGAGGATCTATTTTCTTGGATGAAATAGGAGAAATGCCATTGGGAACACAGGCGAGATTACTTCGGGTTTTAGAAAATGGGGAATTCATTAAAGTGGGTTCTTCAAAAGTCCAGAAGACGAATGTCCGCGTCATCACTGCCACCAATGTCAATTTATTAAAGGCAGTAGAAAAAGGAAAATTCAGGGAAGACCTTTACTACAGGTTAAACACTGTTCCAATTTATGTCCCGCCTTTGAGAGAGCGTGGAGAGGACGTGGTTTTACTTTTTAGAAAATTTACCTCTGACTTTTCTGAAAAATATCATGTTAAGCCTATTTCTCTGGATGAGCAGGCGCAAACCTTATTGATGCGCTATCCTTTCCCCGGAAATATCAGGCAGCTGAAAAATATTGCTGAACAAATTTCCCTCTTGGAAGAGCAAAGAGAGGTAGATGCAGAAACCTTATCCAGGTATTTACCAGCAGAAAATTCCCGCCTCCCTATGACGCTCCCTAATAATCAGGGAAAAAGCGAAGGGATGGATTTTTCAGAAAGAGATATTCTTTACAAGGTTCTTTTTGATATGAAAAAGGACATGAATGAGCTCAAAAAATTGGTATTGGAGTCTTATCAAAGCGGTGGTTTAAACCAAAGTATAATTCAAAAACACAGCGGGCTGTTTGAGGATATGGAGAGCAATTTAGCTCCGGCTGAAAACAAAAGCGACAACAGTCCCAATTACAATGTTCCACTGGTACTAGAATCTCAGAAGCCCTCTTCTGTAGATACCGATGAGTACGAGGACGAAGCAATTGAAGATATCATTCACGAAGAAGATGACAATTCACTTTCTTTGGAGAAAAAGGAAAAGGAAATGATTCTTCGGGCGTTAAGAAAGCATAACAATAAAAGAAAGTATGCGGCGAGCGATTTGGGAATATCTGAAAGGACCCTTTACAGAAAAATCAAGCAATATGAAATTGATCAATAAGAACCTTGGCCTAGTACTGGGATTGATTTTTCTATTATTCCAAAGCTGCTCGGTCAAATACAGCTTTACCGGAACCAACATTAATTATGAATTGGTGAAGACATTCTCTGTTGATAATTTCTTCAACGATTCTGGTGGTGGTCCGGCAAATATGGAGCAGCTATTTACAGAAAGTCTGAAAGAATATTATCAGAGGAATACCCAACTGGAATTAGTAAGGAGTAATGGAGATTTGCAATTTTCCGGAGCAATCAAAAGTTATACACTCACACCACAAGCAGCGGTATCTAGTGGGGATCCAAACGTGCCTGATAGAGCTGGACAAATGCGGTTAACCATTTCAGTAGAAGTTGATTATATCAACCTAACCAATGAAGAAGAAAATCTTAAAAGAAGTTTTTCCTTTTTCCAGGATTATGACTCGAGAAATACTACCTTTTTGGATGTAGAAAGTCAGTTAATCGAGGAAATTTTCAAAAACATCATACAGGATGTATTTACTGCAACTGTAGCAAATTGGTAAATTTTCTATATTTTCACCCAAAAGCCAGAAAGTGAACGCCAGCCAATTTCAAGAAATAATCCAAAAAGCCGACTCCTTGGAGAAGAGTGATATCCTCCAATTGAAGAAGGTGCAGGAAAACTTTCCTTATTTTCAAATCCCTCATGTTTTGATAGCCAGGTATGAATTTCAAAAGAAATCCAAATCTAGCGCTTTGGGAATGGCTGCAATCACCAGTCCGGATAGGATTTGGTTGAAAAAACTGATAGAACAAAAAATAAGTGCAAGCGATACAGGGTCCAGAAAAGACGATCTTCTTCCGGAAGACCAGCCTGAAAAACCTGATCAAGCGAGCAGAACCCAGTCTTTAAAAGCATTGGGTGATCAATTGAAAGGTACTGCTCCCCAACCTGAGAAGCCAAAAAGCCCTGAAAAGCCTAAAAAGCGAGTTAAAAGACTGGGAGCGGGAGAAGATTTGATCGAAACGATCAAAAAGAAAGAGAAGAAGCAAATTCTCGATTCCAAAAAGCAGGAACAAATTGACCTGATTAAGGCGTTCAGCAAAAAGGATATCAAGCTGGCTACCATTAAAGAAATAGAGGCCAATCAAAATACAGAAAATCTTGCTGCAGAAAGCACTAAAATTAATGACAATCTGATTTCAGAATCATATGCCAAACTCTTGGTAAAGCAAGATAAACAGGCAAAAGCCATTGAAATTTATAAGAAATTGAGTTTGAAGTTTCCGGATAAAAGGGCTTACTTTGCGGACTTGATTGAAAATCTGAAAAAATCTTAATTAAAAATATATGTTTACCTTATTAATCACCATTATCCTAATCTTAGCAGTTCTTTTGATCCTTGTGATTTTAGGACAAAATTCTAAAGGTGGAGTTGGGGCAGCTTTCGGTGGAAGTGCTTCCCAAATCATGGGTGTAACTCGTACAGGGAATGTACTTGAAAAAGCCACTTGGGTATTGGCAATTGCAATTTTGGTTCTTTCCTTGGCATCTTCAGCTTTCTACACTGGAAGCCAGCCAAATCAGTTCGCATCACCAAATATTGAAAGTGCGAAGCAGCAAGTAGTTGCTCCGGCATTCGGAGATACCGAGGGTGAAAGCGTTCTTCCAGCCGAGACTACCACTCCGGACAGCAGTTCCAACCAATAATGGAAAATTAAGACCATTTAAGAATATAATTAGAGTCCGCCTTCATAAGGCGGACTTTTTTATTTAATTTAGTAGATAAGCGTTTTTTCAGCGGATAGCTAATCACCGTTCTTTAAAATCTGCTGCTTCAACCAAATTATCCTTTATGAATAATCAAACACTCCGAGTGGAGGATCTTAATCTAGAAAGCTGGCCTAATCTCATTTTATGGGCAGCACCGATCATGTTTTTCCTAGTATTCTTAGAATGGGGAATTAGCTGGTATCAAAAGAAAGATTCATACGATGCCAAAGATTTCTTTGCGGCAGCCACTATTGGTTTTGTTAATGTGGGCATCAGCGCAATGATCAAATTAGCCACTTTTGGTTCTGCATTGTTCTTCTACAACATTTCCCCTTTCAAAATCCCGGCGACTTGGTGGTCTTTTATCCTTTGTTTTATCGCCATTGACTTTGCCAGATATTGGGCACATAGAGTCGCGCATGAGCAGAGGTTTTGGTGGGCTACGCATATTACCCATCACAACTCATCCAAGTATAACTTATCCGTTTCCTTCCGTTTGGGATGGACACAGCATATTAAAATCATTTTCTTTTTCCCTGTGATGTTCATGGGTTTTGACCCCTTTGTATTCTTCATTTGCCACCAGATAGCAGTTCTCTATCAGTTCTGGATCCATACAGAATACATCAAAAAACTTCACCCGGTAATTGAATTCATTTTCACCACTCCTTCCCATCACCGAGTTCACCACGCTAGTGATGAGCATTATTTGGATAAAAACTACGGTTCAACCTTCATAATTTGGGACCGAATGTTTGGCACTTTCATGCCGGAAGGCGAAAGACCTAATTATGGAATTACCAAGCCGGTAACTTCTTACAATCCTATTTACCTGGTATTTCATGAATGGAGAGACATTTTCTCTGACTTAAGAAAAGCTCAAAGCTTTAAAGAAGCCTGGAGAATATTATTTGACAAGCCTGGCGCTGAAGTAATAGCTAACCGGGAGAAAAAGTTGGTTCCCGTAGAAAAGGAAATAGATAAGAAAGAAGAATTAGTGGAGGCCAGTTAGGCCTCCTTTTTTTATGAATTGACTTTTTGAAGCAATAGCCTTTTACTGATTGGTATCAACGTTTCATCAATGGGAAAAGCCTGGTGGGAGTGCATTCTCCAAGTAGCTGGATTGGGCAATTCTTTTACCTCCCGGATTAATTCCAATTTGAGCATTTCCAATGTCTTGACAAGGGTTTTCTGAAAAACACCTAAAAGCCATAAGCTGATACTTCGGAATTTTTCTCCTGCAAGTTGGAGCAAACTGGATTTATACCTGTATGCATAGACATCAGAGTCTTTCTCTCTTGTCAGAAAAACAAAGCCTTCCCTATTGTAAATCGGCTGAATTCCTACTGGTTCAAACTCCACTTGATCCTCTACATAATCATAGATATTTCTTCCCTCCACGATTTTTTTCTCAATGCTGGGTAAGGCAAAGTCCGCAATTTGGTTTACCTCCTGCAGCACCTGATCTTCTTTTTCCAGGTCCTTGTAGTGAAGTTTAACTTGCTTCAAATCCACATGTGAAAGAGCCTTGGGAAAGAAGTCAGAGATAGACTTTTTCCCGGATTTAAACTCATTGAGGTTTCGATGATGCTCAATCAACTCCCCTAAATGCGGATACAGGCGAACCGCTTTAAACTGCTTTTCTGTTTCCTGCAAATAGGCTAACAATTGATACTTCTTATATTCGAAATCAATCAGCCCTTCTGTCATCCAGTTTTTCGACAATGTTTTCATAGGCAACATAGGTTTACGAAAATTTACAGAATTCTGACATTTTATCCAGCATTTTTGGAAATTTTGGCAGACAAAAAGTAGCTCAAAATTCGAATTGGCAGTCCTCTACCTGACAGGATGTAGCCGATTTGTCAGACTTTTCATGAAAAACTCCCTTGGCACAGGAATCGCTCATTAGGGAGTATAGAATTTTAAACTAACCTTTAAACAATTTCATAACTATGTCAAAAGTGAACATCAAGCCTCTTGCGGACAGAGTTCTAGTAGAACCTGCTGCAGCTGAAGAGAAAACCGCATCCGGTCTTTACATCCCGGACACTGCCAAGGAGAAGCCTCAAAGAGGTACCGTAGTAGCAGTTGGCAATGGTAAAAAAGATGAGCCCTTGACTGTAAAAGTTGGAGACACTGTTTTGTACGGAAAGTATTCCGGTACTGAACTCAACGTAGATGGTGCAGATTACCTTATTATGAGAGAATCTGACATTTTCGCGATCCTTTAATCATTCAACAAGAACAAACACTAAAAAATCAAGAAAATGGCTAAAGAACTATTTTTCGATACAGACGCAAGAGACAGACTGAAAAAAGGCGTTGATGCTTTGGCAGACGCTGTAAAAGTTACGCTTGGTCCAAAAGGAAGAAACGTAATCATTGATAAAAAATTCGGTGCACCTACCATTACTAAAGATGGTGTATCTGTAGCAAAAGAAATCGAATTGGAAGAGCCTATCGAAAATATGGGCGCTCAGTTGGTGAAAGAAGTAGCTTCCAAAACTGCTGATAATGCAGGTGACGGTACTACTACTGCAACTGTTTTGGCTCAGTCAATTTTCAACGTAGGTATCAAAAACGTAGCTGCGGGTGCTAACCCAATGGATTTGAAAAGAGGTATTGACAAGGCGGTAGCTGCTGTAGTTGCCAGATTGAAAGAAAACTCCAAAGAGATTTCTACCTCTAAAGAAATAGCTCAGGTAGCTACAGTATCCGCTAACAATGATGAGGAAATCGGTCAGATGATTTCTGATGCGATGGACAAAGTTGGAAAAGACGGTGTAATCACTGTAGAAGAAGCAAAAGGTACTGAAACTGAAGTTAAAACTGTAGAAGGTATGCAGTTTGACAGAGGTTACCTTTCTCCATACTTTGTGACCAACACTGAGAAAATGGAAGCTGAATTGGAATCTCCTTATATCTTGATTTATGATAAGAAGATTTCTTCCATGAAGGAGTTGCTTCCAGTATTGGAGCCAGTTGCACAGTCCGGCAAGCCTTTGGTAATTATTTCTGAAGATGTAGACGGAGAAGCATTGGCAACTCTAGTAGTTAACAAAATCAGAGGTGCTCTGAAAGTGGCTGCTGTTAAAGCTCCTGGTTTCGGTGACAGAAGAAAAGCAATGTTGGAAGACATCGCTATCCTTACTGGCGGTACTGTAATCTCTGAAGAGAGAGGATTCAAATTAGAGAATGCTACTGTTGATATGTTGGGTCGTGCTGAGAAAATCAACATCGACAAGGACAACACTACTGTGGTAAACGGTGCTGGTGATCCAAATGCAATCAAGGGTAGAATCGCTGAGATCAAAGCTCAAATAGAAAAAACTACTTCTGACTATGACAGAGAGAAGTTGCAGGAAAGACTTGCTAAACTTTCTGGTGGTGTAGCTATCCTATATATCGGAGCTGCAACAGAAGTAGAAATGAAAGAGAAGAAAGACCGTGTAGATGATGCATTGCATGCTACCAGAGCTGCTGTACAAGAAGGTGTAGTAGTGGGTGGTGGTGTAGCTCTTGTAAGAGCTGTTGATGCTTTGGCGGATTTGAAAGGATCCAACGAAGACCAAGACACGGGTATCAATATCATCAGACAGGCAATTGAGTCTCCTTTGAGAACTATCGTATTGAACGCAGGTGGCGAGCCTTCTGTAGTAATCAATAAGATCAGAGAAAACAAAGGAAACTATGGTTACAATGCGAGAACAGATCAATATGAAGATCTATTCGCAGCGGGGGTAATCGACCCAACTAAGGTAACCAGACTTGCTTTGGAAAATGCGGCTTCAATCGCAGCATTGCTTTTGACTACCGAATGTGTAGTAGCAGACGTTAAAGAAGATGGTCCTGCAATGCCTCCAATGGGCGGCGGAGGAATGGGTGGAATGATGTAATTCAACCCCATAAAATTTAAAAGGAGGCTTCGGCCTCCTTTTTTATTGTCCTGATTTTGAGTGCCTGTAAAATCATTTTTGAAAAAAGGCTCCTAAAGTTTTTTCTGACAGTAGGAATAATTGTATTTTGGGCTATATACAGCCTGATTAGTTACTTTTGCCAACATGATCCATTTCGAAGCGATTTTTCTTGTGGACGATGATCCGATAAATAATCTGATCAATAAACGGCTGTTAGGAAAGACGGATATCTCCAAGCACATTTACCAGTTTCTAGAAGGTGAAGAAGCTTTAATGGCAATAGCCGAACTCCCAACAGACCAACAAATCATGATTTTTTTGGACATTAACATGCCCGTTATGAACGGATGGGAGTTTTTGAATTTTTATCTGGAAAAATTTCCGAAAAGAAAAGATAAAATAGTCATCCTTTCCAGCTCCATTGATTTTCAGGATAGGCAAAAGGCTATGGATTATGAAGTAGTTAGTGGATTTATCGAAAAACCACTAACCATGGAGAAAATCAACTATCAACTTTCAAGAAACGATTCCGAGGACTAAAATTTTACTTTAGTATGGGTCCTAGCCTATCCCAAATTTGTCTTGCCAATAAAAATGGAACCGGAAGATTTCCCGGAGCTCCCCCTACTCTAACAATCACCAGATTTTGGGATGGTACAACCATCAAGAACTGTCCATTTTTTCCCATAGCCTGATACATATCTTCTGGAGCACTTTTAATCAAACTTCCCGGCAGTCTTGTTTGACTTCCTGGTAATAGATATGAACTCTCTCCATTTAGCCAAGTCAAGTATCCATAGCTTGGGTTCAGCTGCTGAGATGGTTGGATCATATCCTTAAAAAACTGTCCTTCCCATAATTTATTTCCATTCCAGCTCCCATTGGCCAAAAGCACTAGACCAAACCTGCCCATACTCCTAGGCGTACTGAAAAAGACATTGTTTTGTCCGGTCTTTTGCCAAAAACCCTTCATGCCAATTTTATCTCCGATGTTTACCCGAAAGTATTCCTGCATATCCATTCCAGTGGATACTTCAATCACTTTATCCAGAACTGTATAAGTAGCATTGTGATAGGCCCAGCGCTTGCCTGGATCAGCCAAATACTGAAAGGATGAGGGCGTAGTATCATCTAAATTTGAAACTTGATCATTCAAGCCTGTGGCCATGGACAAGTGATGAATCAAACGTATTTTCTTCTCCTGTTTATGACTTAATGAGGTCCAGCCCTTCCCCAAGTATTTTTGAGACCTATCTTTGAGTTTTAATAGTTTTTGCTCTTCAGCTATTCCGATCAAAGTAGCAGTAAGAGTTTTGCCGGCAGAAGCCCAATACCAATAAGAGTTAGCATCCATCTGACCCAATCCTGTCAGTTTATTGCCCCAATACTCTTCTATGACAATCTTACCATCTTTTAAAATCAGAAAAGCTCTGGTATCTGTTTCACTCAGCCAATTCAAAAATTCACCCATTTTCTCCTGGTCAAAACCTGCTTCAGAAATTGACATTTTTTCCCAATCCTCAGAATTGATAGGCGGAAAATAAAGAGATGATGACTGTGCCTGGACCAAGCCAGTTACCAATTGAAAAAAAGCCCCGCTCAATAACAGGGCCTTGAAAAACTTGAATTTTATCATGTGGAAATCTACTTTATTTTCTTAAAGTATCTTCAATAAATGTCTTCAAATCTTCTCTAAATTTCTTCGCAGATGGCAAGTGGGTGTACATCATATGTCCGGCTTCATAGTATTCCATGATAATTCTGTCAGTTGCCGACTTGGGGAGATCTATATGAGAAATACTATGCTCCACGCCATAGAAGACAGTTGCTAAATCATAATATCCATTCATGATCAATATCTTCACATTTGGATCCTTACTCAGAGCTTCTGTCATATCAGGAACTGTGGTGACGGCTGCATCTGCTCCCCAAAAGTTATTGCCCTGATGCTTCCAGTCCCATTTGAATCCTTCTTTGGAATAAGCAGAGGTAGCATAAAGCAAGTCCTTACTCACGCCCAAGGCTCCATGAAAGTAGTCTAGAAAGCCCATAGTATAAGCAGGTGAGATGGCATCACTTTGAGGATCTGTGAAGGAGTCCATTGACATTGGATCGATATTGATTCCTTTGTATCTGGAATCCAGTCGTCCCACTGTGTTCTTTTCATCGCGCAATAATTCCTGGAAAAATTCACCGGCTGTAATTTTCAAATCAGCTCTCTTCCAAATATCTGCAGAGACTCCAGTATAGGATTCAAGACTGGCAGCAACCTGATTTTTTTCAGTATCAGATATTCTGTTTCCTTTAAATAAGGCCGGCGTATAATGATTTTCTGTAAACCCTCTCACTTCTTCCACGAATGCATCCAAGTCCGACTGTTTCCTTTCTATCTTATTATGATACCAAGCAGTAGCGGCCATAGTAGGCAAATACACGATATAGGATAAATCCTCATTAGGAGCGAAAAACAGTGATCTCAAGTCAAATACGGCTGAAACCATAATCACACCATTCAAAGCATATCCCTTATTTAGCAGGTAATTCATTACTCCTGCATTTCTAAAAGTCCCATAACTCTCACCAAGGATATATTTAGGAGAATTCAGCCGATCATGAGCCTTAAGAAATTGCATGATGAACAAGCTGACAGAGCGGATATCTTGGTCCACTCCCCAAAAATCCTTTCCGGTTGCATCTCCAATGGGTACGGAAAGACCTGTGCCAACAGGATCCATCATGACCACGTCTGCTACATCCAGAATGGAGAATTCATTATTGACTAGTTGATAGGGAGCTCCTTGGTTGTAATTCGGATCGTCGACAACAATTCTTTTGGGTCCCATGATACCCATGTGCAACCAGTAAGACGATGAACCAGGGCCTCCGTTATAGGCGAAAACGATGGGTCTATTTTTTCCTCCATTTTCTTTAAAGTAAGCAGTAAAACCAAAAAGGGCGATAGGCTTATTATTCTCGTCCTTCAGTTCTAGGGTTCCTGCCTTTGCCTGAAGGTTGATTACCTTGCCGTCAATGGTGACAGTCTGTTTACTTTCAAACACCTGAGCTTTGGGAAGCTCTTTGGATTCATGAGCCTTCTCCTGAGCAAAAGTGAAGGTTGAAATAAAGGTAAAAAGGAAAACTAGTCTTAATCTGGATACTAAGTACATGATTATGGATTGTTGAGTTATTGGTTAATGGTTTATTGGTTAATGGTTATTGTCTATTGAAAATTGGTGGTTGATCATTGATAATTTAAAATCTCCTGAGAACTCTTTCTAATTTCAGATTCATCGTTCTCCGAGATTGCCTACTGCTTACTGCCTACTGGGTACTGCCAACTGGCACTGCCTTTTCAGCCTTCTAATTTCATAATTCAGCCTTATAAACCTTTCCTTCTTTCATCACAAAAACCACATTTTTCATGACAGAGATATCCTGATCAGGATTACCTTTCACAGCAATGATATCGGCAATTTTTCCAGTCTCAATCGAGCCTAATTTGTCTTCAATTTTCATAAAAACCGCATTGGTAAGGGTTGCCGATTTCAGAGCTTCCATTGCTGGCATTCCTGCCTCAACCATATAGACAAATTCTCTGTAATTTTCTCCGTGCGGATAAACCCCTGCATCAGATCCGAAAGCGATTTTCACCCCACTTTTATAGGCCTTTCCGAAAGTATCTTGGATCTGAGCTCCAATCCTTCTCGCTTTTTCTGCTACTACTGGAGGATAATATCCCGGAATTTCTGCAAAAGCAGCAGCTGACATTCCTGCCGTAATAGTTGGCACGTACCAAGTTCCTTTTTCCTTCATCAACTTCATGGTTGCTTCAGACATCAAAGTACCATGTTCAATCGAATAAACCCCAGCTTTTACCGCACGCTGCATTCCTTCGTCCCCATGGGCATGAGCTGCCACATGAATTCCAAAGTCTTTAGCCGTTTGCACCACTGCTTCCAGTTCATCCAATTGAAACTGAGGAGCTGAACCGTCCCGCGCAACAGAAAGTACGCCTCCTGTAGCCGTTACTTTAATCACATCTGCTCCGTATTTCACCATTTGCCTTACTGCCTTTCTTGCTTCATAAGGTCCATTAATTACGCCCCAAACCGGTCCCGGATCTTCCATCAAATCCCTTTTCATTCCGTTGGTTGGATCTGCATGTCCTCCTGTCGGTGAAATGGCTTTTCCGGCTGTAAAAATTCTTGGCCCTTTGACTCTACCGGCTGCAATGGCATCCCGTAGGGCTATATTGACTCCAGAACCTCCCAAATCCCGGACAGTAGTGAATCCCGCCATCAAGGTTCTTTCCGCCAAAGGGAGGGACTTAAAAGCGACATCTGCTTCATTATCTCTAAAGCCATCAATATAACGGGTGGGACTGGTCTCTCCTTCTATGTGCACATGCATATCCATCAATCCAGGCAAAACAGTAGCATTTTTCAGATCAATAGCTTGATCCGAACTTCCAGGACTTTGATATCCCTTAGTCACAGAAGTGATTTTTCCATCTTCCACAATGATGGTTTGTTCTGTCAAAACCCTCATTTCTTTCACATCGATCAGCCTTCCAGCATGAATGAAAGTCTTTTGGGCAAATGCATAAGATGAAATCAAACAAGCAATCCCTAGTAAAATTTGTTTTCTCATAAGGTGGGGTATTTTTGGGTATGGGAATATAGCAAATTCGGACTAAATCAGCTCAAATCATCTTCTGGTTTCAACTGGTAGCAATGGTCATGTAATTGAAAGCCAAGCTTCTCATAAAAGGTAATTGCTCCCTCTGCCGCAAATAAAAAAAGTCTAGCATCTGCTGATGTGGATCGAGCCATTTGGATTAATTTTTTGCCAAGCCCCTGCTTTTGGTAGGCTTTTTCTACTGCAAGATCTGCAATAAAGCACCGGTAGGAAAAATCGGAAAGCGCTCTCAAAATCCCTACAAGTTTCCCGGAATCCCTAGCGGTAATTATCAAGTTTGAGCCGATCAGCATTTTTTGAAGTTGGTTTGGTTTATCCATAGGCCTCCTTTCTGCAAGACCTGAACTGTTCAGCACAGCAATAAACTCTTCAAGAGAAACTATATCTTCAATTTGAAATGAAATCATTATTTTACTAAAAATTAAATTAACCGATATGACAGGAGGCGCAGGTTTCAGTAGACAGGCTGCACAATCTTTTAAAGATAATCACGATTTAGGAAGGATTAGACCTCAAGGAAAATTAGAGTTGAAAGCCAGAAGCGGGAAAAATGCTGAAGAGCTTCAATTAAAAGAAGCCATCATTTTTCGAACTCAAAAAAGATCAGAGGCAAAATTGCTGAACAGAAAAATTTGGTTCATCATTGCTTTGATTATACTTATAGGCTTTGGACTAGTTCTGCTTTTCAGTTAGGACAAAACATCCCGAAGATCCTCTCTTTTTCTGAAGGTAGCTTTTGCAAATGGACAAAGTGGAATGACTTTTATGTTTTTGGACCGCACATATTGAACCAGCTCTTCCAGCAACTTTTCTCCTATCCCCTGACCCTTTAGAGATTGATCCACCTCAGTATGCTCAATGATCAATTTCGATTCCCCCGCCATGACATAAACCATTTCTGCAAATCTTTTGGCTGCCTCCTCCATAAAAAAAGAACCTCTCTTTCCATCAAACTGATGTTGAATTTCCATATTAACTTTTTACTCTTACTTGAATGATTGAATTATAAACCTCGTCCTTTGGCTCCCAAAGCTCAATGCTGTGACCATCCGGATCGAGAATATGAACGAATTTACCATACTCAAATTCCTCAATTTCGTCTAAGACCTGTACTCCATTAGCCTTTAATTCCTCCACCAGTTCTTTGAGGTTTTCTACCCGATAGTTGATCATAAAATCCTTTTCCGAAGGCTTAAAATAATCAGTGGAATCGCTCATTGGAGACCACTGAGTAAAACCTTTTTTCTCCGGTTCCTTCGCACTTATCCATTCAAATGTCATCCCATATTGATCTGTTGGCATTCCCAAATGCTTTTCATACCAGGCTTTGGTCTGCTCTGGATTCTTAACCTTGAAAAACAGCCCGCCTATTCCAGTTACTTTTCCTTTCATGATATTTCTATTTGGGTAGAAGTTAGCCAAAATGCGACAGAGCGCCTATTCTTTTACCCGAACAATCAAAAACCAATCTCCTTCTAAAGGGAGGTAACCGTAATCATAACAATAGGTATAAACACTCCCTTTTTTGGTTTCATAGGAGTGAGTGGAATATTTGAACTGAAAACCTTCCCGAACCAACTTCTCCTTAGGCGCTTTCGCAAGATCTTCTCCTTGTGGTATCAATGATTCCAGAATATTTCTGTTCTTCTTTAAAGTATGATTTATCCTTCTCATCAGATTATTGGCGTCTGCATATTGATGGTAATTGTAATTATTCCGGCATTGATCATCGCAGAATTTTTTGTCGACTCGTCCACGAATGGGCTCTCCACAATTGAGACAGGTTTTATTTTCCATAGTTTCTATTAAAAAGCTAATTGAATTTAGAAAATTAGTTTGAAAAAGTCCAAAAAATAAAGCCCCTCTTTTAAAAGGAATCCTCATCGCGACCCGAAAAATGGAGTCGCAATGAGGAAATATTTAGGATTGAGTCAATAACTCATTCAATAAATCGGATAGTATCCAGGTTGAAAGTATTCCAGATAGAAATACCTGACTCAGTTCTCAAAACTAGATATAGATCCCCAATTTCG
Organism: Algoriphagus sp. UBA3586; assembly: GCF_002376385.1. Classification (NCBI taxonomy): domain Bacteria; kingdom Pseudomonadati; phylum Bacteroidota; class Cytophagia; order Cytophagales; family Cyclobacteriaceae; genus Algoriphagus; species Algoriphagus sp. UBA3586. The sequence continues at coordinate 59,819 of NZ_DFMT01000043.1, forward strand.
TCAGTTTGCTTGATAGGTACCTTTATGGAGAAATATCCCTTTTTATCTCCTTGTTTGAGGAGAGCCGAGGATCCAATTAAAGGACCGGCAACGGAGCCTTGTCTCAACTCCAACAAGCCTGTAATTCCAGCAGGATTTACCAATAATTCAATTTGCTTGATCCCCTTTAAATCCAAATCTTCAAAGGCAATCCAAGAATTATTTTTGGTGAATCTCACAAAATTCAGCCCATTGGCATTGGCCTTGGCAGTATGCTCGAAAAGATCAGCTTCCACCGCCTTGACTATAGGATTCCTCAACAAAAGCTGAGCGGCCCCCATCAAAGGTTGTATGCCATTTGCTCCCTGATCAGTGTAGGATGCTTGAATTAAGTAGTAGCCTTCTGGATTGGATTGTTGTTCTATCGCAAATTCACCTTTCAGTGGTAGGCTTACTTTTCCATAAGAAGGATCCTCAAGCCTTAGAATAAAGTCTACCATAGCTTCCACCTGATCAACTGGAAGATGCGTATGGCCCGGCATGGTACGCTCACCCCAGACACCTCCCCCACCATTTCTGATTTTGTTGACGAGGTAGGATTTCGCATCCGTTTGCCCTTTATATTTCGAAGACACATCCCTATAGGTAGGTCCCACGGATTCATTTTCGATTGCGTGGCAAGCTTTGCAACCCGCTTGGGTGATGTAATTCTCTCCCACACTAACCTTCTCTTCCTGATGACCAGCTTGAATCAAATCATAACCACCAGCAATAAAGTCAATAGAAAAATTCACTGCCTCATCGGAGATAGCTCCATCCTCTAAATCCTGCACAGAAACTTGGTAAGTCACTTTTCCAGGGAAATAAAAACTTTGATTTCCATTCCAGTTGATATTCACATTGGGTCTTGCATTTCCCGCTCTAATTTCCACTGAAGCTTGGCTTTGCTCCCCTTCTGTATCGCTCACAGTCAAAGTCGCCAGATAAACTCCTGCTTTTTCATATACATGGATAGGATTTACCTCCTTGGCCTTTGGACTTCCATCTCCGAAATCCCACTCATAACTCAATTGATCTTCCGGATCAAAATCCAAGCTTTGATCCCCTTGGAATTGCACTTTCAAAGGTAATGCTCCGGTAGTATTTGCTGCAGAAGCCTTGGCAACAGGCTTTCTATTTCCAGCTGCAAACTCTATTCTATAGAGACCCGAATCATCATTTTGTGCTCTCCAATAGGTCCCATATTCCAGGACATACAGCGATCCATCTTTCGCAAACTGCATATCTATGGGCTTATCAAAAACCGTGGAAGGCATGAAGCGTTCCATGGTGTCATATTCGTAGTTTTCAGTTAAGGATACTGTGAAAATCCAATTTCGCATCCAGTCGAATATGAATAGCTTTCCATTATAATAGCCTGGAAAACGAACTTCTGACTTGTCAAAATCCTCACGATAATACACCGGTCCTGCCATGGCATTTCTTCCGCCTGTTTCCAGCATAGGAAACTCTATAGACTCATCATAAGGGTACCAAATTAAAGCTGGCTGCGCTGGAGGCAACTTTTCCAATCCCGTATTATTGGGAGATGTATTGACGGGAGCACCTGGATCAAATTCAAATAGGCTTTCCTGGCTTGCAAAATCATATTTCCAATACGGTTTATTATTTCCTACGAAAAATGGCCAGCCATAAAAACCAGGCTTTCTTGCCAAATTGATTTCATCATGTCCTTTTGGTCCCCTTCTCATAGAATCAACTGATGCATCAGGTCCAACCTCCCCCCAAAAAAGATTACCATTATGCTGATCCAAGGATATTCTGTAAGGATTTCTATTACCCATCACATAGATCTCTGGCCGAGTATTGGGAGTTCCGGGAGGAAATAAGTTTCCTTCAGGGATGCTATAAGACCCATCGGCTTCTGGTTTGATCCGGATGATGGCACCTCTTAAGTCGTTGGAATTGCCAGAAGTTTTTTGAGCATCAACATTGGCAGGTCTATCCTGTCGCTCATCGATGGGATTGTAATTATCCGATTCAAAAGGAGTGGTATCATCCCCGGTAGAGAGGAACAAAAGGCCATTGACATCAAACTCTATGGAACCACCGGAATGACAGCATCCTCTGAATACAGGGATTTCCAGCATTATTTTTTCAGAAGCGAGGTCGAGACGATTTTCTTTGAACTCAAAGCGGGAAAGCCGATTCACATCCGGACTGTATTCTTTTGGGGCATAATAGAGATAAATCCAGTTGTTTTGGTTGAAATTAGGATCCTTCGCCAGTCCCAACAAGCCATCTTCATGCTCCAAATAAACATTCAGTTCTCCAACCACGGTAGTTTCTCCGCTTGCGGCTTCGTATAGTTTCAGTTTACCGGCCCTTTCTATAAATAGTACATCCCCATTATCAAAAACCTCTAACTCCATAGGTTCATCCAATTTTTCCACCAGAGGAATTTTGGTGAATCGGCTTTCATCAGGTTTTACTGTAGCAAAAGGGTCTATATCTTTTTCTGCACATGCCCAGAGCGAACTTCCCAAAAGTAAGAGGGCGGCAAGGAATCTAAAATTCATGAAATAGGTCTTTGAGATTTATTGAGCCATTAAGATAAAAAGGACTTGTCAAAAGGCTAGGACCGATGGTGGAAATGAATGGAAACGATTCCGTAAAATCTTACTCACTCATTAACAGTCTATACCTCCAAACCTCTCTAACCTGCTCAATTTCCACTTCGAAAGGAGAATAGATGGGATTGGATGAACAGAGCAGGAGTTTCTGTTCAGATTGAATTCGATTGTAGGCGATTTTAAAGGTCACTCCATCCTGTTCGGTGACGATGACATAGCGCTCTCCATCTTTGATATTCAGCCAATCGTCTATGTATTCACAGATGATCCAGGAACCGTCCGGAATAGGCAGCATGGAGTCCCCGTCAACTTGAAAAACGCGGTGTTTTTTATCTGTTGGCAAAAAGGGCAAAGAAAATCGAGGCAATTCAGAGATAAACTCAGGATCTGCAAAACCAGCTAAGTAACTTGCTTTTGCCCGCTGGGAAACCACCTCTATCAATTCCCGACCATCCGCATCTACTGTGGTAGAAAGAATCCGTAGTTTTCTTCCCCGGAGAAACTGATCTGTTTCTAGCAGTTCGCGGAGCTTGTATTCAGAATAAGAAGACAAATCTTCTTTGATTAGGATATCGAGAGAAACTCCAAAATACTCGGAGATTTTCACCAAAATATCCAAAGGAGGAGTAATGGTGAGTTCGTATCCAGCCAGTTTGGAGCGGGAAATACCTAAAGCTTCAGATAAGGACTCTTGAGTGAGCGCTTTTTTCTTTCGGAGGAATTTGATATTTAAATGGATGAGCATATTTTTCTGAATTTCTAAGAGATAACAATGGGTAAGCTATTTTCAAGATAGCTGCGCAGATATTTTTTAAGATAGCCCTGCGGGCAGATATCCTATCTCGTTGAACAGATTGAAGCATATCTTGGCGAAGCCATATCTTATTTTCTTTAATTCAAGATAGCTGCGCAGATATTTTCATAAGATATTCAAGCCGATAAATGATTACTTTGAAGAGTTTTTATCTTTTGCATCATAAGCTATCTTTATCTGTTGATTCAGTTTCATTTGTAAGCTCTTTGAGATTGAGAAAATCTCTCGGTACTCTTTTTCATCCACAATTTTTCTTTCAAACCCCAAGTCAATCCAATGCTCAACTCCTTCAGAAAGAGACGCACGAGAAATGTAATAGAATCTAACTTTTTCAAGAAAGTGAAAACGAGCATACCCTTCTGCAATGTTCGCACCTACTGAATCTACCGCTTCTAACATTTGGTCTCCCCAAACTTTTCTCATTTGATAGCCTAAGCGGCTATAAATTTTCCAGCCCAAAGCTGATAGCTCCCTTGACAATTTGTAAATAGTCAATTCCTTCAGAGGAATGTATTTTGATTTTTCACTCATGATCAATTCTATTTTAACCTTTCTCGCTGAATAGATTGAAGAATATCTTGGCATTGCCATATCTTATTTTCTGTAATTCAAAATAGCTGCACAGATAATTCTTAAGATAGCCCTGCGGGTAGATACCCTATTTTGTTGAATAGATTAAGCATATCTGGCGAAGCCTATCTTCACCATTAAGTATTGCTACCCAAATATTTTTTTAAAATAGTCCTACGGTAGAACCCTATCTCGCTGAACGAAGTGAAGCATATCTTTTTACACAACGACAATTCCCGCCACTTCCCCTACCAATCATTCCCAAATCTAATAAAAAATGATTAAATTATAAACATTAAAATGTCAATAAAATTAACAAAAAGCAATGGAAGGGAAGCGGAGTATTGCGCATATGGATTTGGATACGTTTTTCGTATCAGTGGAGCGGCTTTTTGACAGTAGGCTCAATGGAAAACCCATCCTAATCGGAGGATCCAGTGACCGGGGAGTGGTGGCTTCCTGCAGCTACGAGGCCAGGAGATTTGGCGTACACTCGGCCATGCCTATGCGGACAGCAAGACAACTCTGTCCCGAGGCCATTATCGTCAAAGGGGATTTTGAAAAATACAGCCAAAAATCCCATGAGGTCACTGAGATTATCAAGGAGTCAGTTCCGCTTTTTGAAAAGTCCTCCATTGATGAGTTTTACATAGATCTGACGGGGATGGACCGCTTTTTCGGTTGCTTCAAACTCGCCCACGAGCTCCGGCAGCGTATCATCAAAGAGAGCGGGCTGAATATTTCTATGGGACTATCGGAAAACAAGACGGTTTCCAAGGTGGCCACCGGCGAAGCCAAGCCCAACAATGAAAAGCAGGTGCCCAATGGAGAGGAAAAACCCTTCCTAGCTCCCCTATCCGTGCGAAAAATCCCCATGATCGGGGAGAAAACCTCCCAAACGCTCTATAATATGGGTGTTAAAAAAGTTCTAACCTTGCAGCAAATGCCCTCCCAATTGCTGGAGGCTACCTTTGGGAAAAACGGCAAAATGATCTGGGAAAAAGCGAATGGTATCGATCGAAATCCGGTAATCCCCTATTCCGAAGCCAAGTCCGTTTCTTCTGAAAATACCTTTGAAGAAGATACCATCGATGTCAAGATGCTGGAAGCCACACTGGTAGCTATGACGGAGCAACTCGCTACGAAACTTCGCCAAAAGGGGCAGCTCACCGCCTGTGTGAGTGTGAAGATTCGCTATTCTGACTTTGAGACGCATACCATGCAGCAGCGGATTCCCTACACTTCAGCAGATCACAGTATCCTGCCCGTGGTGAAGGAGCTATTCAAAAAACTGTATAGCCGTCGTCTCCTCATCCGACTGATCGGGGTGCGGTTTAGCAACCTAGTCTATGGCAACTATCAGATCAAGCTTTTCGAAGACAGTCAGGAACAAATCAACCTCTATCAAGCGCTCGACAAGCTAAATGTGAAGTATGGTGATAAAACCGTCTGCCGAGCCGTGGCTATGGGTGTGGGGAGGAGATGGTTTTATCCCTTCAATGGGATGGAGGTGTGAGGAAGTGAGAAATTTAAAGTGAGAAGTCTGAAAAAAGGTCAACATTTTTGAGATTGGTGGTGGTTTTACTGAGCGTTACATCCCATCTTTTCCATTTATCCTGCGAATCTCGGACTGCCGCATAGGCATGGAGTCTATTTGACGCATCAGGGATTCCATTGGAACTGCCCCAGCACCCTGATTTTTGATTCCACCATCCAGTCCGATCAGCAGCCAGTTTTCTCCAGATTTCAAGTTTTGCAATAGTTTCACAAAGCTTTTTTCGGCCAATTCCTCTTCCAAATTTTTCCATTGGATCTTTCCAGCCGATACATGCACCAAGAGTAATTTTCGCTCTTCCAATTCCTTTTGATGACTTTTTATCCAGGTTTGATCAAAGCCGGGAGAATCAAAAACCACGATAATCCGCTTTTCCCAACGAAAATCATCCAAAGACTTGGGCTGCTGCAAAAAACTCATACAAACTAAACTTAAAAGGATCCAATACATATTTAAACAACTCAAAAACAGCCAATTGGTTTGCATGAATTATTCTTCAGAAACTACTCTTTGGCTTCGCAAAAAATAGAAAGCTTTAAACTTCCGTGACTTTTTCGTGATACTCTTCGGCCAATTTTGACTCAAATCAAAACCAATAAAACCATGAAAAAAGGAATGCTTCTCTTTTACATTGCCTTCTTAGGCTTAGTATCCTGCACAGATGACAATGACCCTGTTGTCATCGACCCTACCCAGCCAACTGGCAGTCTCAATGTACTTCGATCCGGAACTTTTGTAGATCAAAACAATGCAGGATCAACCGGCAATGCAAGTTTAGTCACAGACTCTCAAGGCAAAGAATTCCTGGGATTTAATGAGGCTTTCAATACTGCTTTGGCAACAGGTACCGTGACTGTTTTTCTATCAACTTCCATGGAATTTATGCCTGATCCAGCCAATGGAAATCCCAATCTCTTACCACTGGGACCAGTAAGGATGGCCGGTGAAAATTTCTTTGCCATCCCAGCAGGCATGTCCACCTCCAAGTATACCCATGTCATCCTTTGGTGCGGTTCGGTAGGGGTTCCTTTTGGCTATGCTAATCTGAATTAAGTCATGATGCTCACTCAAAAAGGAAGCTTGGTCCGAATCCTCGGAATCGGATTGAGCTTCTTGCTTTGCTGCAATGCCGGCTTTGCCCAAAGTGGATGGACCAAGGAGAAGAGAGAAGGATTCTACCAGCTAAGCTTCAATCGTTTTAGCTCTTCGGATTATTTCACACTGGGAGGAGAAAAACTCAGTACGAATACCTTCACCCAAAATTCTTTGGTTTTCTATGGAGAATACGGCTTGACCGAACGCTTCTCCTTAATCGCCAACTGGCCCCTTCAAATTTGGAACGGGTTTAATACCACAGAAACCGTTAGCGGTTTGGGCGATCTGAGGTTGGAGTTTAAGCATGCCTTGCTAAAAAAGTACTTGCCTTTAGCCATTTCTGTCGCTCCGGAAATCCCAATTGGTCGTGCTAATAATTTTGCCCAAAGCACTCAAAATGACTTTGAATCCATTAATCTGCCTTCCGGTGATGGAGAATTCAATGTCTGGACAACCCTTTCAACCTCTTTTGCCATACCCAATACACCACTATATGGAAGCATTTTCGGTTCCTACAATTTCCGGACTTCCTATGAGGACGTATCCTTCTCTGATCAAATCGCAATTGGACTCGAAGTGGGCTATCAAATTGCCGGGAAGATTTGGGTCAATGGTCGCCTTCAAGGGCTCAATTCGGTAGATGATGTCTTGGTTGCAACGGATTTTGTTCGGGGAGATGGGACAGAATATACCAGCTATAGTTTTGGTGCATCTGTTCCGGTCTATCAAGATTTTCATCTTTCTCTGAACTACAGAAACTACGCCGACTTCATTTACTCTCGAAGAAACCTCTATTCGGCAGGTACTTTTTCGATTGGAATCTATTATCAAGTCAAACCCAAATCCAATGAATAAAGCAAACATATCCCTTCCTCAATCCAAATTCCCTCAGCTACTGCGATTTAAGAAAGGCGAACAAATTTTGGAACAAGGCCAACTCTTTCAAGGCTATTTTCTGATTAAATCGGGCTTGGTCAAGACTGTCCGCTCCCAAGAACCCGGCAACAGCACTCTCCTTTCCATCAAAGATCAGGGGGAATTCCTAGGTGAATTTTATGAAGAGCGCGCGGAAAAAAGACTCTCCTACTCGGCCTTTGCTATGGAGGACCATACACTAGTGGAGATGATCCAGCTAGAGGAAAATCCCAACCAAAAACTCTTGAGAATCATTCATACTCTTCAAGTAGAAATTCATACTGCAAGACTGCGCTTGGAGCGGATCTTATTCCAAGATGCAGAATTTAGAATCATCTCCGTACTCAAAGATCTTGGGGAGCGATTTGGAGAAAAATATGGAGATGAAACCCTGCTCAAGCTCCCCTTGACCCATGAAGAACTTGCCAAGCTGACGGATACCAGCCGGCAGACTGTTACCACTATCCTCTCAGGCTTGAAAGCCCAAAACAAAATCAATTACAGCCGGGGAAGAATTCTTTTCCGAAACATTCATCAACTCAAAACTCCCAACTCATGAAAACTTTCATTCAATTGCTCGCAATATCATTCCTAACATTTATGCTTTCTTGTTCCTCAGATTCCATGGAGCCTATTATTCCTGACGACTCAAATCAGGTTAGCGAAAATTTTGCGGTCTTGAAAACAGGAACTCTGACTCCTCAAAGTTCTACCAATACCCGCGGAATGGTTCAGTTGGTCCGGGATGAAGACAACAAGTTCTTTATTCGACTATCGGATGATTTTACGACCAAGTTTAGCACTGGAACGGTGACTGTTTATCTTTCTACCAGCCAATCCCTCAACCTCAACAATACTTCCACTTATCAATTGGTATCGATTGTTGGAAAATCTGGAGAGCACTTTTTTTCCCTTCCGGGAATGCCCGATGAAAAATTTACGCATGGGATTATTTGGTGTGGAGCCGCTGGAATCCCATTTGGATTTGCTCCTATGAATTGAAAAAAGTGTGATATCAGTATTTATGCAAAAGAGGCTGTCTCATAAATAG
>NZ_DFMT01000033.1:0-71278 GCF_002376385.1 Algoriphagus sp. UBA3586
GCATTTATGAATTGAACACGGCTAATCAGATAACAGATTATTTTTCTCTTAAATTCAGCAAAATGCCTATTAATACCAATCCCATTCCAACATAGGACATTATTCCGAAGGTTTCTCCAAATAGAACGAACCCAAAGAACAATGCATATAAAATTCCTAAATAACTCAGACTGGAAATTTTTGAGACGTTGGCATTTTGATAAGCAACTGTCATAAAATATTGTGCTGCCTGAGTACAAATACCTATCCAAAGTAAAATCAACCAATCCCAGCCTATCGGTTGAACCCAAGTAAAATAACTAATCAGCGAAGCAACTGGAAGAGTTACCAAAGGAAAATAAAATATGATCACCAGCGGGTGCTCTGTGTTTTTGAGCTTTCGAATCACATTGTAAGCCAAACCAGAAAAAAGTGCGGCGATGATTCCGATTCCGGCATAAAAGAAATCAATTCGAGGATCAAAACCCTGTATCACTAAAACGCCAGCGAAGGATATAAAGAAATAAAGAAACTGTATGGGTTTGACTTTTTCTTTAACTAGAAAAATACCAAGAATGGTTGTAAAGATTGGGGATAGATATTGTATAGTTACGGCACTGGCCAATGGAATTTTTTGAAGCGTATAAAAGAACCCTATCAGGCCCACTGAACCTACAATTCCACGGATAACCAACAGTTTCTTATTATTCCCAAAGACCGGTATTTTTTGATTTTTCAAAAAAACATAGCTGAAAATCAAGGAGAAAATAGACCTAAACAGAATAATCTCTATGGCAGGGATATGAGGAATGAACTTGACTGATACATTCATCAACGCAAAAAATACTCCAGCCAAAAGCATGGATTGAACGCTAGAAATCTTCAATTTTTTATTTCATTTTTAGGGTGTTGTACTTACAAAGCAAAATTATCATTGGAGAGTTCAAAAAAAATCTTCAAAAACAGAATAAACTATCTATACTTAGGAGAGTTAAAAAAGATAAGATGGCATTAAAACTAGGACAAATCGCTCCGGATTTCATTTTGAAAGGGACATCTGGAACAGAACTCAAACCCAGCAGGGATTTAGAAGGCAAATCATTCATCCTTTATTTCTACCCAAAAGATTTTACAAGAGTTTGTACTGCAGAGGCATGTGAATTCAGAGATCAGTTTGCGGCATTTCGGGATCTGGACATTCCTGTTTTTGGCGTTAGCAGAGATGATTTGGCTACGCATGAGAAATTCAAAAAGCAATTCAATCTTCCCTTCGAACTTTTATCTGATACCTCAGGAAAGGTTTGCCAAAAATACGATGCCTTGGTACCGTTGATCAAAATGCCGAAAAGGATTACCTATCTGATAGATGCTGAAATGAAAATAGCCGGAGTTTTTTCAGATATGTTTGAATCCAAAGGACATATAGAAAGCATGCTCAAAAAACTCAATAAATGAGTTAGCTGAGAATATTTCCGTCTTTCATTTCCACTTTTCTATCAGCCATGGCAGCCAATTCCTCATTGTGAGTAACTATCACAAAGGAATGCCCCAACTCTTTTCTCAGGGTAAAAAATAGCTCATGCAAAGCTCTTGCATTGCTGGTATCCAAGTTGCCGCTGGGTTCGTCAGCAAAAACCACTTCCGGACTATTGATCAAGGCTCTTGCCACTGCCACACGTTGCTGTTCCCCACCGGATAACGTGGATGGTTTATGATCCAGTCGATGGGAAATACCCAGAATTTCAGCTAATTCGCCAGCTTTTTTTTCGATTTGCTGAGGATTTTTTCCCTGGATAAAGCTTGGTATCTGAATATTTTCCAAAGCTGTAAACTCAGGAAGTAAATTATGAAATTGAAAAATGAAGCCTATTTGCTGATTTCTAAATTGAGCCAGCCCCTCACCTTTCATGGCTATTAAATCCTTTCCATTCATGGACAAGGTTCCTTGATCTGGCTTATCCAAAGTCCCCAAAATATGCAACAAAGTACTTTTTCCGGCACCCGATGAACCGACTATGGAAACAATCTCTGAAGTGGAAATCTCAAGATCCACCCCTTTTAAAACATGGAGATTTCCATAGGATTTATGGATGTCTCTGGCTATCAACATACTATTAAAATTTACGCTCCTAAAATTAGAACAAATCTTCGAGGCAAAGGGCATTTATGCCATCAAATAAGGTCCTAACAAATAAAAAAGGCAAAATTCAGGTTTGATTTATCCACGGTTAGGGCTTAACTTCGCCCAAAAATTTTGAGAGATGAACATTCACGAATATCAGGCTAAAGAAGTACTAAAAAGTTACGGCGTTAGAATTCAGGAGGGCATCGTAGCAGACAGTCCCGAAGCCGCACAAGAAGCTGCAGAAAAACTCAACGCTCAAACAGGAACTTCCTGGTATGTGATTAAAGCTCAAATCCATGCTGGAGGCCGTGGAAAAGGTAAGGTTCAGGAAACTGGTTCCAATGGCGTAGTACTTGCCAAAAAATTGGAAGAGGTAGCTGAAAAGGCTAAGAACATACTTGGAGGAACTTTGGTAACTCACCAAACTGGTCCGGAAGGTAAAAAAGTAAACAAAGTTTTAATCGCTGAGGACGTATACTACCCAGGTGATTCAGAACCTAAAGAATATTATGTTTCTATCCTTTTGGACAGAGCTACAGGATCCAATGTGATCATGGCCTCTACCGAAGGAGGTATGGATATCGAAGAGGTAGCCGAGAAGCATCCTGAAAAAATTATCAAAGAATGGATTGATCCTAAGGCAGGACTTCAGGGATTCCAAGTAAGAAAGGTAGCTTTCAAATTGGGATTGAGCGGAAATGCTTTCAAGGAGATGACCAAATTCATCACTGCGCTTTATAAGGCGTATGAAGCTACAGATTCTTCTCAGTTTGAAATCAACCCAGTATTGAAAACTTCAGATGATAAAATTTTGGCAGTAGATGCTAAAGTAAATCTGGATGACAATGCACTTTACAGACATAAGGATTTGGCTGAATTGAGAGATTTGGCTGAAGAAGATCCATTGGAAGTTGAAGCTGGAAAATCTGGCCTTAACTATGTGAAGCTGGACGGAAACGTAGGTTGTATGGTGAACGGAGCAGGTTTGGCTATGGCGACTATGGATATGATCAAATTGTCTGGTGGTGAGCCGGCTAACTTCCTGGATGTAGGAGGAGGAGCAAATGCTACTACTGTAGAAGCTGGATTTAGAATTATCCTTCAAGACCCTAATGTAAAGGCGATTTTGATCAACGTATTCGGTGGTATCGTAAGATGCGACAGAATCGCTAACGGTGTGGTTGAAGCTTACAAATCAATCGGAGACATTCGAGTTCCTATCATCGTGAGACTCCAGGGAACCAACGCTGAAGAAGGGGCTAAGATCATTGACGAATCTGGCCTTAAGGTTTTCTCTGCAATCACTTTGAAAGAAGCTGCAGAAAAAGTACAAGGTGTACTAAAAGGCTAAAATATAGCAGCACTCGTAGTTCAACTGGATAGAATATCGGATTTCGGCTCCGAGGGTTGAGGGTTCGAATCCTTCCGAGTGCACTCTTATAAGCTCAGACTCCTAGTCTGGGCTTTTTTTTGTTTAATCAAACTAAATCGATAGATTCATGCTCGATTCAATTTTTCGATTAGATGAAGCGATTGACCTTTCTCAACATCTTGATTTTAATTCTTTCTGTTTATGTTCTTGGAGCCTTATTGATTGACTCTCTTTTTGAGCTACCAGATGAAACAAGCAGACTTTTACAAGTTTTCGACTTTGTAATCTGTCTCGTCTTTTTTGTTGATTTCTGTATTCAATTTTATCAGGCTGAAAACAAATGGAAATTTATGCGCTGGGGATGGATAGATTTAGTAGCAAGTATTCCTATGGTGGATGCCTTCCGAATAGGCAGACTTTTTCGTTTTATTCGGATTCTTAGAATCATCAAAGCCTTCAAAAGTCTCAAAGAATTTATGGACTGTTTCTTTCTGAATAAAGCTCAGGGAACATTAAATTCAGCAATAATTGTCGCAACACTGATGGTCTTATTTGCCTCTATTACGATTTTACAAGTGGAAAATGACCCTGAAAGTAATATCCTCACAGCGGGTGATGCACTTTGGTGGGCATTTGTAACCATCACAACAGTCGGCTATGGAGACTTTTACCCAGTTACACTTGAAGGAAGATTAATTGCCATGGTATTGATGACTACAGGAGTTGGACTATTTGGAACATTCACAGCTTTTGTAGCCAGTTGGTTTGTAAAGGAATAAATTTGAAAAACCCTCTTTGCAGCTATTCTTCATTATAATATTCAACCGTAGCAAGAAGCTCCTTTTCATGTACGTAAATATCATCAATGGACCCGAGTAGTATTTTTGTTTCGTTTTTGTCCTTGTCAATAATTCCCAAGTACTTTTTTGAACCATTGAACCTCAATCTGCATAAAGGCTTCCTATTATTATCATCTAGCAATACACCAAAGTAACTTTGGGTATCTCTGGCAACAATTCGTTCTTTACTTACTTTCCTTCTGAGGATTGCTTGAACGATTCGAAAACCTTCCATTTCCTCTTCAGTAGTTACTACTTTAGATTCTTCCTCCACCTCTGCAGGAGGTGTTTCAGAAGAACTAGTTTCTTTATTGAGTGCATTTGTTAATCTTTCACTGACTTTCTCAGAAATCATCTGTGAAAATGCTCTTTTTACCAACTCAGTAAACTGCTCCAAAACTTGGGCTGTAATTCGACCAGAATAATTAGGACTGGCAAGCAATCGGACAAAATCAGGAGAAGGATTAGCAATTTCAGATTCGATAGTCGATCGTATCCCTTTCAAATGCTTTAACAAGGAAGCATTATTTAAAATTTTATCAACATCGAAATTTGATTTATGAAATTTTGCAACCTCACCAATTATTACATCTCGAATTTTAGTAATGTCAAACTCCAAAAATGGTTTTTCATCCATTTTATTAGTTTCTTCTAAATCTGTATAAAAACGGTATTCAACCCCATTAGTCAAAAGTGAAAAACGAGTTTTCGTCACATGAAAATATCTGAAAAGTTGGGATCCATGAACATCTAACTTTTCCTTCCAGTGTTTACATTCTATAATTAATATTGGATCTCCGCTTTGAAAAATGGCAAAGTCTACTTTCTCGCCCTTCTTCAATCCTAGATCTGCTGTAAATTCAGGAACAACTTCCAAGGGGTTAAAAATATCATACCCTAAAAGATGAATGAATGGGAGAACAAATGCGTTTTTAGTAGCTTCCTCTGTTCCGATTTGTTCTTTCACTGTTGAGACTTTCTCTGCTAGTGCTTTTAGTTGAGGTGTTATATCCATTTTTTAATAAAAGTTGATTGTTAAAAAAGAGTTTTTAATTTGAAAAGGACTAAAAGATATTCTAAAATTGAATTAAGTCAAAATAAAATTGGAGTTTGATTTTTAATTACCATAAAAAAACAATTTAATTCCGATAAATTTGGCATGAGCCAGGTTGAGTGCTTTCATACTATATGGGAAAGATTCATTATTCTCTTGATAATTACTTTCTACTTTTAGGTTTACATTCCAAGTAATAAGACTTATTCCCCTATCAACTAGTTTGGAAGAAGCTTTAGGTTACAAGCTAATCCCAAGGAAAATATTTTTTCCAACAGGGAACTACCTAAGAAATTCGCTTATGAAGGGTAAAGGCAGTAAGAAAGTTCATAAATTCAAAAATTGTACTTATCCAAGATTAAAATAAAAAAGCAGGAGAAAATCTCCTGCCCTTTATTTGAAAACTAAACCAACTATTATTTAACTACCACAATGAATTCAAAAATAATACAATTATTAACAAAACAAAATCCAAAATAAAAATTTGTTTTTATTAATTACTTGGCCGGAAACGTACTTCGCTTGAAGGAAATCCCCAAAGCTAATCCCTGGCTAAATTGGATTTTATCGTCTTGATCAATATCGTAAATACTCAAACTTGTTAAACTCACATTGATCAAATTGGAAACTTTCGCTGTTAAAGCTACATCCAATCTGTGGTCAATCGTATCAAATGCCAAGGTCTCATAGTTCGCATACAATTGATATCGTACCAAGAGAGATACATTCTCTGAGAGTTGCTTATTCCAGTCTGCCATGATATTCATGGCAAGCAATTCTGTTCTGACCTTGTCTCCTATCGGCACTCCATAATTTTGAGGTACATTCAAATATAATTCTGTATCGGTTACAAATGTAAACCTCGGCGCAAAGGGGGATAATCGTAGGCTAAACTCATCATTGGGCTTATACTCAAATCCCAAAGCAAATGTAAGGTAAGCCGGATTGGCAAATTTGGAAATCAATGTGCGGCCAGTATCATCAAAATTATACCCCGGTGCAAACTGCGAAAGGAAGTTGGCTGAGGAGTATAAATTCCAGAACTCACCAATCTTATATCCAACTTTGGAATCCAAGAACAATCTATCATTGGATTTCCTACCTGCCTGATCTTGGTTTTTCACTACTCCATAGATAAAATCCAACGTATTATCCCAAGTCCACTTTTCCTTTTTATAGTTTGCCCTACCCTGAAGATAGGTTCCAACTGCAATGGAGTTCACTCCACCACCAGTCCAATTACCACTGAAAGAGGCCTGATTAAAATTGAGTCCTCCCCCTATTTCTTTTAACCAATAAGTTGTATCCTTTTCAGTTTCTTGAGCTTGCGCAAAAGCTACCCCAAAAACTAAAAAGAAAAGCGTAAATATTCTTTTCATAGGCTGTGTGATTTGTTAAATTACTTTTATCAACTAGTATTAAGGTATGGAAAATGACTTTGAAAACGAATTAATAATCAGGGATTTTTTGGCTAGACAGAGAACTACTTTAGCCAATCAGCGAACCCTCTTATCCTATATCCGTACTGCTTTGTATTTCTTGGTCAGTGGTACTGCATTGTTTGAGGTAAAAAATTTGGACCACATACGGGATTTAGGATATCTGTCGTTTGCATTATCTCTGATATTAATCATTCTTGGTTTTTACAATTATTTCAGAGTTCGGAAAAAACTCAGAAAAGGCACCTATCACCTGATGTAATATGACTTTTGAAATCGGTCTTGTGTTCGCTATCATTGGTTTGGCGATGATTTTATTTTTTACCGAAAGGCTAAGCATTGATACCGTCAGCATTGGCATCATGGGGCTTTTCATTTTTACAGGAATTTTAGACCTAGAAGAGGGCTTTGCCGGTTTTTCTAATCCCGCCACTGTGACAGTTGCAGCAATGTTTGTGATTTCTGCTGCAATCTTTAATACAGGGCTTTTAGACTCCTTCGGTCGTTTACTGACCCTTCAAGCCCAAAAAAGTGAGGTTGGTCTGATATTAAGTTTGATGCTCTCCGCTGGTATTTTATCGGCATTTATCAACGATACTGCAGTTGTCGCTTTATTGATGCCAACAGTCATTCAGCTTGCCAAAAAAAATGGCATCTCCCCATCCAGAGTTTTAATGCCTTTATCTTTCGGAGCTTTAATGGGCGGCATATGTACCCTATTAGGTACAAGCACCAACATTCTAGTAAGTGGAATTGCAGCCAGAGAAGGTTTGGAGGAGTTTGGAGTATTCGAAATGACTAAAGCTGGGGTCATATTTTTTATCGCTGGTATTATATATATGATTTCTATAGGCACTTGGCTTATACCGAAACGAAAGGCTCATTTCAGTGTAAAAGACAGCTCCCATCTCGGAAATTACCTCATAGAGATTGTCATCACCAAAGATTTTGAACAAATCAATGAGCCATTTCACAAACAGAAATTATTCAAGGCTTATCCTGTAGAAGCCCTGCAAATTCTAAGGGCAGATGGAAGAAAAGTGAAAGTTTACCCCAATACACCTATTGAAAAAGATGATTTGATAAGAATAACCTGTGAAAAAGAAACCATACAAAAACTAAAGAAATTTACGGGTCTATCCATTAAATCAGAATTGGAATGGAGTACTGAAAATGTAACAGATGATGAAGTTAGATTGTATGAAGCCCTGGTTACTCCCAATTCTGATTTGGTGAATAAAAAGCTATTAGCCCTTAACTTCCGGCATATTTTTGACCAGATTACAGTGGTTGGGATTCGGCATAGGGCGGGGCTTTTAGAAGGATTACTCAAGCAGACCAAACTTCGCGCAGGGGACATTTTACTTCTTAGAGGGACAGAAGACGCGATCCAACGAATGAGTGAGGGAAATGATCTTCTTTTATTGGCTGAAAATAAGAGTAGAAATATCAATAAAACTCAAGGTATTCTTACTGTTGCCACGCTGGCTGTGGTAATATTACTTTCTGCTTTCAAAGTTTTTCCAATAGCTGTATGCGCTATTGGAGGAGTAGTGGTTCTTGTTTTACTAAAATCCATTAATCCTTTGGAAGCTTACAAAGCTATTGATTGGAAAGTGATTATGATGCTTGCAGGTGTGCTCTCTATGGGTGCCGCTCTGGAGAAAACCGGAGGAGCTCAACTCTTGGGGGATTTGATAACAGAAAACTTGGGGGAATTTGGTCCTAGAGCTGTTTTGGGAGGGATATTTGGACTGACTTTTTTATTGACCAATATCATGTCCAATAATGCTACAGCAGCTCTCTTAGCTCCTATTGCCATTACTGTAGCTGCATCTATTGGAGTAGATTCCAGACCTTTTTTGATGGCTGTTACTTTTGCGGCAAGCTTAAGTTTTATGTCTCCTATGGGGTACCAGACTAATACGATGATCTATAATCCGGGAAATTATAAATTCAGGGATTATTTGGTGGTAGGTATTCCACTGAACCTGATTATGTGGATATTGGCAACTTGGTTAATTCCTTATTTTTATCCTTTTTAATAATTGGATTAATCACCAATAAAACCAACCTTTATACTCGTTATTGTTCCATTCAAACCCTTTTCCAATGAAAATTTTCGGAATTATTTTAATTATTGCAGGCGTTTTTATGCTTTTCAGTGGCAGTATCAGTTTTACTACCAAAGAAAAAGTCATAGATGCAGGGCCCTTGGAAGTTACGGCTGACAAAGAAAATAAGCTAGCTTGGCCTCAGTATGCCGGTGGAATTGTGGTGGCAGCAGGGATTGTAATCCTTGTTGTTTCAAGTAAAAAGAAATAGAAAAAGCGCCTCTCGGCGCTTTTTTTTAATCTATCAATCTGACCTGCATCACCTTATCAGGATCCAGGTTGAAAAATTCTTTGTGAACATTGAAAACCTCTTCCCCATTTTCAGGCTCCTTTGCCAAATAGGTACCATCCTCTTGCATCACATAAGAATTGAAATTGTCTCGGAGATTAAAAGCTAAAATATTCATCAACTGCTTTTCCAATAACGGAGATTCTACCTTAAACAAAGATTCCAGTCTTTTGTCAAAACTTCTCACCATCATATCAGCACTACCTGCATAGGTACGGGTTTGACCATTATTATGGAAATGATAAATTCTGGAATGCTCCAAGAAATCACCGACAATAGAAATCACTTCTATATTTTCACTCAGTCCAGGTCTTCCTGGTCTTAAGCAACAAATTCCCCGAATCACTAATTTGATGATCACACCAGCTTGGGAAGCACGGTATAAAGCATAAATGATTTCGGAATCTTCCAAAGAATTGACTTTGATAAAAATCCCACTTGGAAGACCGTTTCTGGCATTTTCTGCTTCTTGCTCAATATATTCAATTAGCTGATTTCTCATGTCACGAGGAGCAGTAATCAAATTTTGATATTGAGAAGGCATGCTATGCCCAGTAATTACATTAAAGAATTCTGATACATCATTTGCCAAAACCTCATTGGTAGTCAGAAGGCCAATATCAGTGTACAATCTCGCTGTATCCTCATTGTAATTACCTGAGCCTAAGTGAACAAAACGCGTAATCTCATTTCTGTCTTTTCTGACAATCAAAAGAAGTTTGGTATGCGTTTTCAAATGAGTGATGCCATAAATCACGAAGCATCCAGCCTTTTGAAGTTTTTTGGCCTCTCTGATATTATTCTCCTCATCAAATCTCGCTTTGACTTCAAAAAGTACTGATACGTGCTTTCCATTTTCTGCCGCCTTCAACAAAGCTTTAGTGATCCTACTTTCCTTGGCCAACCGGTAAATGGTCATTTTGATGGCCATCACATCCGGATCATCGGCTGCTTTCTCAATTAGGTCAAGAATAGAATCTATATTGTTATACGGGTGATGAAGCAGGATATCCTTTTCTTTCAAAATCTCAAAAATATCAGCAGTCCCTTCATCCCGATATGAAAGAGGTTTAACCGGCTCTGGGATCTGCGGTAACCTATCTCTGAATTTTTTATTTCCTACGATTTGCCAGAAACCGGTAAAATCAATCATGCTGGATCGTTTCACCAAAAAGACCGAATCACTTTTCAGATTCCATCTTTCCAATAGCGAGTTTAGCATCCATTTGCTATACCCTTCTTCAATTTCAATCCTAACTACCCTTCCGGTTTTTCTTTCCATCAGCTTCCGCTTCACTTCCTCCAGGAAATTAGCATCCATATCCTCACTCTCTTCGAGAGTAAAATCACCATTTCTGGTAATTCTAAAGAGACTGACTGCTTCTATTTCTACATTTCTGAAAAGCGAAACGATGTTTTCACGAATTACCTCTTCAATAGGAATCAAGAGCAACATGTTATCCCGCTCGATTTCAAAAAAACGAGGGATATTTGCTGGAATCTGCACGAAGCTGAGTTTGCGCATATCCTTCTTCTCTCCTGGGCTAGTTGTCACCACACCGAAGATCAAAAGCTTATTCATCAAAATCGGGAAGGTTCTGTACCCGTCATACACCATGGGCGTAAGCATTGGATAAATAGCCTTCTGAAAATACTGACGAACCTTTTCCTGCTCATCGGCTGTCAGTCTGGAAGTATTGACCAAAGAAATCCCCTCTTCACCCAATCTAGGAAGTACATTTTCAATAAAATGATGATGCTGCTCTGCATGAAACTGCTGGCAATCTTTCATCAATTTAGCTTTAAAAGGCTCTTCTCTCAGGCCGGAGTAATCAATCCGCTCTTTATCATAATCCAGGTAATTATACAATGAACCTACCCGGATCATAAAAAACTCATCCAGATTAGATGCAGTGATTGCCAGAAATTTAAGTTTTTCAAAAATTGAACGATGCTCTTTTTTGGACTGATCCAGCACGCGTTCATTAAATTTCAGCCAGCTTAAATCTCTACTGACTAAATCACTTTTTTGGATGATTGACTCATATTTATCTCCAACTGCCAGTTTCATACCTGATAATTTTGTTCCTGAATAGCTTATCTTATTTATTGGCCAAAAAAAGGGGCTCGAAAGCCCCTTTGGGAAGTATTAGGTATCGATTTTTGCGTATTTAGCATTTTTCTCGATAAACTCTCTTCTTGGGGCGACTTCATCTCCCATCAGCATGCTAAAGAGATGGTCTGCTTCAGCTGCCGAATCGATAGTCACCTGTTTAATGGTTCTGACATTTGGATCCATGGTAGTAGTCCAAAGTTGCTCTGGATTCATCTCACCGAGACCTTTGTATCTCTGAATACCGACACTGTCCTCTTTACCGTCTTTGGCCATCTCGGAGATCAACCTTTTTCTCTCTTCTTCAGTCCAGCAATAGCGCTCGTCTTTACCTCTCTTCAATAAATAAAGAGGTGGTAAAGCAATGTAGATATACCCTCTTTCAATCAAGGTTCTCATATATCTGAAGAATAAAGTCAAGATCAAAGTTCGGATGTGGGAACCATCAATATCAGCATCCGTCATGATGATGATTTTGTGATATCTCAAACCGGTCAAATCAAGTTCCTTATCGTCATCAGCAGTTCCAAACTTAACCCCTAAGGCAGTCAGGATGTTTTTGATTTCATCATTATCGTAGATTTTGTGCTCATGCGCTTTTTCTACGTTCAGGATTTTTCCTTTCAAAGGAAGAATAGCTTGAAAATCTCTGTCTCTCCCTTGCTTGGCTGAACCACCCGCAGAGTCACCCTCCACTAAGTATAATTCACAAACAGTAGGATCAGAATTTGCACAATCCGCAAGCTTTCCAGGTAGACCACCGCCTCCAAGGACATTCTTACGCTGCACCATTTCACGCGCTTTTCTAGCTGCATGTCTTGCCTGAGCTGCTAGGATTACTTTTCCTACGATAGTTTTCGCTTCTTTTGGGTGCTCTTCCAGCCAAGACTGTAATGTCTCAGAAACAGCAGAATCTACTGCACCTACTACATCGGAGTTACCCAATTTAGTTTTGGTCTGACCTTCAAACTGAGGCTCTGCAACTTTCACGGAGATAACCGCAGTAAGACCTTCTCTAAAGTCATCACCAGAAACTTCAATCTTCAACTTATCCAACATGCCGGATTTATCAGCATAGGACTTGAGTGTTCTGGTAAGAGCTCTTCTGAATCCAGTTACATGGGAACCACCTTCATAAGTATTGATGGTGTTCACATAGGAAACCACATTTTCAGTGTAGGAATTGTTATAGCTCATTGCTACTTGGACAGGGACTTCCTGATCAAGAGCTTCTATGTAAATAGGTGCATCGATGATTTTCTCTCTAGTCTCATCCAGGTATTCTACGAATTCAACCAGACCTCCTTCAGAGAAAAATTCATCAGACTTTGGATTTCCATCATCTTCAATTTCTCTAAGATCCTTGAGATAAATTCGAATTCCCGCATTCAAAAAGGCCATTTCTCTAAGCCTGTTGGCAATGGTCTCATATTTGAATTCGGTAATAGCAAAAATGCTGGCATCCGGCTTAAAGTGGATGATAGTGCCTCTTTTATCTGTTTTTCCTATCTCTCTCGCAGGATATTGAGGAACACCAATTTTAAACTCCTGCTCGGTGATAACCCCATTTCTAAAAACAGTAGCTTTTAGGTCTGTCGATAAAGCATTCACACAGGAAACACCCACACCGTGCAAACCTCCGGAAACCTTGTAAGTATCCTTATCAAATTTACCTCCTGCGTGAAGCACAGTAAGGACGACCTCCAAGGCCGAACGTTTTTCCTTTGGGTGCATATCGGTTGGGATACCCCTACCATTATCCTCCACAGTGATGGAATTGTCTTCATTGACAGTAACGTGAATTGCATCACAATGACCAGCCAAGGCTTCGTCAATGGAATTATCCACTACTTCCCAAATTAGGTGGTGAAGACCCTTTACTCCTACATCTCCGATGTACATGGCAGGTCTTTTTCTAACTGCTTCCAGACCTTCCAAAATCTGAATATTGCCGGCTCCGTACTCTGCCGGATTCTTCGCTTTTTCTTCGCTCATATTAACTGGAAAAAAACCCTTAAAACGGGCTTAAACGGTGATTTTCTGAAATTCAATTGATTCGGCAAGATAAGCAAAAAAAGTGACTCAAACGAGAATAATTACAGCATTATCTAAGTGAATACAATAGTATGCCTTAGCTCTAATAACCCAAATATTATTCTAAATTCTATATTTTTTGTAAAATTTTTTTCACCTATTCCTACCTGATTATAGCACATATAAACTTGTTTTTTAACGCTTTATACCATTTTGTTTAATTATGGGGTCTTTTTGTTAAACAAATTTAATTCTGAATCTATTTAAGTAAGCAAATCAAACAGTTAACACTTTCCCCATTAAAAAATTATGAACCTAACCTTAGCAGCCGATCTAGTAGGACTAGATCGAATCATTAACTCAGACCCGGTAGCCATTACCTTCTTCATTGGGTATATGGCTATGTTCGCTTCTGCCGTCTTCTTTTTCGTAGAAAGAGGATCTGTAGATGGAAAATGGAAAACCTCTCTTTTAGTATCTGGACTGATCACAGGTATTGCCGCAGTTCACTATTACTACATGAGAGATTTCTATTTACAAACTGGTTCCAGTCCAACAGCTTTCCGTTATGTTGACTGGACTTTGACTGTACCTTTGATGTGTGTGGAGTTCTATTTGTTAACCAAACCATTTGGTGCAAAAGGTTCCATTCTTTTCAAATTGATCGTAGCATCTCTTTTCATGCTAATTACCGGTTACATCGGTGAAACTTCAGGTATCGATAGCAACATCATGTGGGGTATCCTATCTACCCTAGGTTATTTGTATATCGTATATGAAGTATTCGCAGGAGATGTAGCGAAATTGGCTAAAGATTCCAACAGCCCTGCTTTAGGAAGAGCTATGTTCCTATTGAAAATCTTCATCACCCTAGGATGGTCAATCTATCCAATCGGTTATATGGTATTGCCAGGAAACTTGTTATCAGGTGCATTTGAGGTAAGCTCAATCGACTTGTTCTACAACTTGGCTGATGCTATCAACAAAATCGGTTTTGGTTTGGTAATCTACTCTGTAGCAATTTCCGAATCATCCAAAAACAAAACTGCAGCAGCATAAACCTAATTAAGAGTCGCCCTTTCGGGCGGCTCTTTTCTTCCCATGAAGCACTACGATTACATATTTGCAGGTGCGGGTTGTGCCGGACTTAGTATGGTATATCACCTACTCAATAGTCCTTTGAGAAATTCAAAAATATTACTTCTAGACCCAAACATGGGTCAAATACCGGATAAAACTTGGTGCTATTGGGCTGAAAAGCCTTTACCAATTCACCCAAGAAACGCAATTCATTCCTGGAATCAACTTAGCTTGAGTTCCAATTATGAAAAGGCAACCCACCAAATGGAAAACCTTCAGTATTTCCATATAAATTCTAGAGATTTTTTTGAACACATTTATTCTTTTTTAAAATCTCACCCCAATGTGACTCATGAACAAAATGCTATCACTCAAATCATTGAAAAAGAAAATTCAGTAGAAGTATTCACCTCAAATGATACTATCTATCAAGGAAATTATATTTTCGATTCCAGACTAACAGATTCGGATCACCTAGGTTCCAAAGCTCTAAAACAGATCTTTGCTGGATGGAAAATCGAAACTGATCAAAACATTTTTGATAAATCAACCTTCACGATGATGGAGTGGACCCAAAGTGAAAAGGGTCTATTTGATTTCTTTTACATTCTACCCTATCATTCCAAATCAGCCTTGATAGAGTATACTGCTTACAGTCGACAGGATATAAGTCAAGAAATCTTAAACGCAAAAATCAAAGAGTATCTGGAGGAAAAATTTGGTGGAATAGCTTATGAAATCACTTTTCAGGAAAAAGGAGTTATTCCAATGACAACTCAAATAAAAGCCCCCGATTTTTCAAAACGTATCATTCCTATCGGTACCAAAGCGGGATGGACTAAGGCTTCTACAGGTTATACATTCCACACCATTCAAAAGAGAGCTCAATCACTTGTCAATCAGCTAGTGAGTGGTGAAAACAACATTAAAACCGAAAAGTCTCCTGCCAGATTTCGCTTTTATGATAACATCCTACTCAATATCGCCCATAAATGGCCTCATGAACTCAAAGGAATTTTCGAGGATTTGTTTAAAAGGAATGAAACTGATTTGGTCATGAAATTCTTGGGAGAAGAAACTAGTCTTTTTCAAGAAATTAAATTGCTTAGCCGACTACGGTTTCCTATTTTCATCAAAAGCCTCCTGAATTATGAGAAGCATTGAAGGCATTTTCAAAGCATTGGGCTTGGGGATAGGCTGTGTATATGCACTTTTCTCGTTTGATTTTCCTATTCTGGATTATGGGATTTTTCTACTTATACTACTTACAGCCGGAATCCCCCATGGAGCAATAGACCATTTAACATCCAATCCTCATACCAACCAAAAAAGCCTTATCAGATTTTTAATCAACTACTTATCATTGATTGCAGCTTATCTTTTGATTTGGTATGTAGTACCCAAAATCGCACTGGCCGCATTTCTTCTTATGTCCGCCTATCACTTCGGACAAACTCACTTTATCAAGCGGGAAGTTGCTAATAATAGACTTTTAAATTCTTTGTTATACTGCAGCAGGGGATTGTTAATGCTGTCTGTGATTCTCTTTGGAGATTTTGAAATGACCCAATCAATCTTAGCTCCTATTTTAGATATTAAGGGATTCTATGATTCTCAAATTCTCATTATAAGCGTATTTTTGATCAGCAGTTTATCAATTCAATTATATCTGAAAATTGGATTCAGTAAAGCTGATTTGATTGATCTGACTGTCCTTCCTCTACTTTTATACTTTAGCCCATTGCTAGTTTCCTTTATTATTTACTTTGGATTCTGGCATGCTGTTCCAAGTATGATGGTCGAATACCGATTTCTGGAAAAATTCCCCAAATTCCGAGGCTTTAAAAAATTTCTAATTCAACTCCTCCCCTTCTCAATTTTGAGTTTCATAGGAATTGGCCTTATCCTATTTTTGGGTCTTAGTTTTTTAGAATCTCAGGAATTACTGCTTTTATTTTTCGTATTAATCTCCCTAATTTCCTTTCCACATATTTTGTATATGGATAATTTCTTCAAAAAAATCTCTAATACTGACCAGTACTAAGCATAACTAAAGTACATGCTGGGGTCACCTCCACACCTTGCTTTTTTGCTGCCTGAAAAAACTCAGGGTTTTCGGTTCCTGGATTAAAAATGATTCTCTTAGGATTGAGTGAAAGCAAATAATCAATCCACTCTTCTTGATGATCCGGTCCGATATATAAAGTGATCGTATCAATATCTTCTAAAGCTGGCTTTTGTCTCAAATCCAGAATTTCCTTTCCAAAAAGTTCCCCTTTTTTGATTCCAATGGGGATAAATTCCATATCCCTGTCATCAAACATTCCTGCCGCTACAAATGCATATCGGGAAGGATTCGGAGTAGCACCTACGATTAATGTTTTTTTAGCTTTGCCCATTTCTACTTCCTAAAACTCTGTCTCTTTCAAAGGTATCCATGTGTCTATGTTTTTTGGTATCATAGATATCTTTTAATGTGATTAGAATTCCTGTTTCCTCTACCTCTCCAAACTCATCATTCAGAGCCGTACCAAAAGTCATCATGGTAGGAGACAAATTCATGTAAGTATTGATCAAAGGAGGAATATTTTCTCCGTAATTTCTAATCCTGGAATTGAGAAGTTTATAGCCCTCTTTGTAATCCAGCCCTTCAAAAATATTTGGACCTGTTCCTAATTCGGTTTCATAAGTAAGTCTTAACTCAGGCTTGGGACTGACTAGATTTTCATTATCTGGGAAATAATGATTCATAAATCTCAGCAAAAGATCTCTTCCTTCTCTATTGTAATGTGGATACATAGTCACTTTGCCAAACAGATATTTGACGTCAGGATTCAATAAGACCACTGCTCCAAGCCCATCCCAAAGATTATCCAAGCTGAAAATTCCTTTTCTATTATCAATGCTTGGCTGATATTTAGGCTGAACAAAAGAGCGTCCCAACTCAATAGTGTAAGGCAAATAATCAGAAATAAATTTCTCTGAAAAATCGAATAAGTGAGTAGTGGATAAATTGATTTTTCCAGATGAGTCTATAGCTTTTTTACAATGGATCAAACGATATCCAGCCACAATTTCTTCATCTTCGGGGCTCCAGGTAATTAATTGATCATAGCAGTTTTCACAAGTGTCATTTTCATCCAGATCCAATGCTAGGCCTGTCCCTCCTCCTGCTGCTCTGAAGGTCAATTCTCTCAAACGGCCGATTTCTCGGACCACATTAGGTGCATTGTGGTAATTAACCAAATAAACCAGATTGTTTCCATTGTTTGCGTAACGAATGAATCTTTCAGGCCTTAATTCAGCCTTAATCAACTCCGTGCTCACTGCAGGAATAATTTCAGCCTCTTTATGCATTTTTCGATCCGAGTTCATACACTTTTTCTTTCATTTGATCAGCCCATTGAGCATCAGATTTCTCATCGGTAAAGGTTTGATATTTGATTCTTTCACCAATTCGAATCTTAACTTTTTGACCCCTTTGCTTATACATTTCATCTGCAAGATAAAACATCTCCAGATTTGCCTTTATCCCAAGTTTCTTTCGCCAGTTAGCTAAATTGTAAAAGAATTTTGAATTTCCCCCCTCAATAAAGCTTAGAAGTATATCTTTTTTATATTTTTTTGACTTGGCGATGAAACTCTTTTTCCATTGTAAGTCCTTTATTTCTCCGTCTATTTTTCTGGAAACCAATCCTGCCGGAAATATTAGCACAGCAAAATCTTTGGAATATACCTCTTCAATTTTATCCAAAGTTTCTTGAGAATTCCTTCCATGCTTATTGACAGGGACAAAAATTGGATTAAAATTATCGAAGGTCATTAATAGATCATTCACCAAAAAACGGATATCAGTTCGGATTCTACCCAAGGCATACATCAGGGCAATTCCATCCATTCCACCCAAAGGATGATTCGCAGCGATGATCACGCCTCCTTCTCTGGGTACTTTTTCCTCTCCTATTAATTCTACTTCCATCTCAAACTCCTCAATCAATGCATTGACAAAATCAAGACCTTTCAAATGTCCAATGCGGTCCATGATCCCATTCATCCAAGACTCATGCGTGACGCGCTTGATGTAGGAGAGCACAAAACCAGGCATCCATTTCAATAAAGATGGGTTTTTGGAGGCAATTGCCTTTTCTATATCAATAAATTTCTTCGACATAGCCAAATGCTATTCAATAGGGTTAGGATTTATTCGCTTAGATTGGGAAAATAAGGCTAAAATTACAAAAATTCTGCATGCATAACATTTTTGTATGTTGTCAACGCTACAGTAAACTGAAAACCAAGAGAGTACTTTTTGAGTAGTCTTAGAAAAATACTATATGAATTTACTTTTGACAGGCAGCACTTCCGGAATTGGACTAGAAACTCTAAAAGCACTTTATCCCCATTTTGACCGATTTATTTTACCAGTAAGAAATTTGGAAAAAGCCATAAGAATAGCCAGCCAATTCCCAAAAACCGAAAAGCTAGACTGGGTAGAAATGGATCTTTCTTCCATGAAATCCGTCCAAAATGCCGGATCTTATATTCAGGAAAATTATTCTGAAATCCAAGTTATGATCAATAATGCAGGCGGCATGTTTCCTGCTGGAAAAAAGACAGAGGATGGCTTCGATATGACTTTTGCAGTCAACCATCTGGGACATTTTTTCCTATTTAAATTAGTAGAAAATGCCCTGTTCAAAGGCAAAGCAAAAATTATCAATGTGAGTTCAGAGGCTCATAGAATCGCTAGTTTTAATACTGAAGACCCAAGTCTCAAAAAATCCGGAAATCCCTTCTCAGCATACTGTCAGGCAAAACTTTATAATATTCTATTCACCAAAGAATTAAAAAAAAGATTTAGTGAGCAAGGCATCTCTTCTTTCTCATTGCATCCTGGAGCAGTCAAAACAGCATTCGGATCCGAAACAGACCCAATCAGCAAGATGATCATTCGGGCAACTCAATTATTTTTTATTTCAGCCAAGAAAGGAGCCCAAACCAATATTTTTTTAGCAAAAACACCTTCAGAAGAACTCAAAAGCGGAGCTTATTATGTCAGAAAGAAGCCTAAATCATCTAATTCCGCTTCCTTAGATCCTGAAAATGCCCGAGCTCTTTGGGAATATAGTGAGGAATGCCTGGCGAATTTGGGTCTGCTATAATTTCCCTATTTTTGCTCGCTCAAATAACTAGCTATGCAAGACAGAATTTTATCCCTTAGTCCCGGAGTTTGGAAAGATTACGAGTTGATTGATACAGGAGGCTTTGAGAAATTGGAACGCTTCGGAGAGTTTATTGTCAGCAGACCCGAACCGCAGGCTATTTGGGATAAAAGCATGCAAGACTCCGAATGGAAAAAGTTGGCCCATGCCCACTTTGCAAAAGAAAAAAACAACCCTGAAAAAGGCCATTGGGAGCAATTAAAAAGAATGCCTCACAATTGGCAAATCGGCTATCAAAATGAGGAAGGTTTGGACATGAAGCTAAATCTTGCCCAAACGTCCTTTAAACACATTGGCCTTTTCCCAGAGCAAGCTGTCAATTGGGATTATATTTTCTCCACTATCAAACGCTCTCCTGTAAAAAACCCAAAAGTTCTCAATCTCTTTGCCTACACCGGAGCAGCTTCTGTGGCAGCCAAAGCAGCTGGAGCAGATATCACCCATTTAGACTCAGTCAAGCAAGTAGTGACCTGGTCTAGACACAATATGGAGGCTTCTAAGCTGGATGGAATCCGCTGGATTGTGGATGATGCGATGAAGTTTATCAAACGGGAAGCCCGAAGAGGAAATAAATACCAGGGAATTATTTTGGATCCTCCAGCCTATGGAAGAGGACCAGACGGAGAAAAATGGGTTTTGGAAGAGCAAATCAATGAAATGCTAAAAACCTGCGCAGAAATCTTAGACCCAAAAGATCATTTCTTGCTCTTAAATATGTATTCACTCAGCTTTTCTTCTTTAATCGCTGTCAACCTGATTAAATCCAATTTCGGAGAAGTGAAAAACCCAGAGCACGGAGAATTATATCTGCAGGATAAATTTGAGAAAAAGCTTCCTTTGGGAATTTTCTTCAGATTCTCGAGTTTCTGATAAGTAAATCATGAATAACCGACAATTATTTTTATCTCATCTCGCCCAAACCACAGATTTTCCACTGATGATAGAAGTGGAAAAGGCGGAGGGAGTATACCTATATGGGCCTAATCAAGAAAAATACATTGATCTGATTTCAGGAATCGGAGTCAGTAATGTGGGGCATAGACACCCAAAAGTGCTGGAAGCCATCCAGAATCAATTGGACAAATACCTCCACCTGATGGTTTATGGAGAATATGTTCAAACTCCCCAAACCCTACTTGCCAAGGCACTTTGTGATACTTTACCGAATCAGCTTGACAATGTCTATTTTGTAAACAGTGGTTCGGAGGCAATTGAAGGAGCGCTTAAGTTGGCTAAGAGATACACTGGCAAAAAAAAGCTTTTCTCCTGCATCAATGCCTATCATGGGAGTTCTCATGGTTCGCTGAGTATAGGAGGAAATGAAATTTTCAAAAGAGCGTATAGACCTCTTTTACCTGGAGTTACCAATATAGTGTATGGTGGCTATGCAGATCTGGTGAAAATTGATTCGGATACTGCTGCTGTAGTCGTAGAAACCATCCAAGGAGAAGCCGGAATTCGAGTAGCCTGTACAAATTATTTTCAGGCTTTACGGAAAAAGTGTGATGAAGTAGGAGCATTATTAATCTTGGATGAGATTCAGGCTGGCTTTGGCAGAACCGGCAAATTCTGGGCTTTTGAGCATTTTGATATAGTCCCTGATATAGTTGTTTGTGCCAAAGGTATGGGAGGTGGAATGCCGATCGGAGCATTTATAGCCAACAAAGAGGTGATGGGAGTTTTCAAGAATAATCCTTTGCTGGGTCATATCACTACTTTTGGTGGGCACCCAGTAAGCGCAGCTGCATCCTTAGCCACTATTCAGATTTTACAAAAAGAAAATTTGATCGCTCAGGTAGAGGAAAAAGCAGCACTTTTCAAAAAACTACTCATTCACCCCAAAATCAAAGGTATCCGAAACAAAGGTTTGATGATGGCCGTTGAGTTTGAATCTTTTGAAGTTCTAAAACCAATTATTGACCGAGCAATCGAATTGGGTGTGATTACAGATTGGTTTCTGTTTTGCGATGATTCCATGAGAATTGCCCCACCATTGGTAATAACCGAAGAAGAAATAAAAGGTGCCTGTAGCATCATTTTGCAGGCGATTGAAGATGTAGCTTAATTTTAAACTTTATTTTTTATGGGACAGAAGAAATGCCCCCATTGTGGGCAATGGTCTGATTGGAATCAGAATCTTACAGATACTTGCCAGCATTGCGGCAAACCACTGGGAGGCAAAGACCTCGAAAATCAACAAAAACGAGAGGCTGATAAGAAATCCAATGAAGAAAACTGGATGTTTTACATCAAGGAAGATGATTCTGATTTGGTCAAAACTTTCAAAAAGATCGGCAACTTCTTTTACACCATCTATATGGCTATCATTACTTTCATCCTTTGGTTAATTGCAGCGCTCCCCGGATAATGAAAGTGATCAAAAATCCATTCTTTTTTATTCCGGTAATATTATTTTGGACGAACCAGTTTTTTGAAAGAGTCATGGGTTGGCATTCAAGCGGTTTCCTTTCCTCTTATGCTGATGATTTGTTAGCAATGCCTGTTATACTCGGAATAACCCTTCAAATATATCAGTGGATTCATCCTAAAAAGGAGCTTTTCAGCTTTTCTAAGCCTCAGGTTTTGGTTGCATTTGTGTATGTCTCCATAGTATTTGAGTTTTTGTTACCAAGATATTCATCTACCTATACCTCTGATTATTGGGATATCCTCTGCTATGGATTAGGGAGTATCTATTTTTATAAATTTATCAACCATACCAAAAGCCAGAAGGTCTTTAATTAGGTCAAAAGTTTAATTTTTTAGCCGTGGATATATTTCGATGCTTTTTTTGGCTATTTGCCGAAGGCATATTTTGATAATTTCTTGAAGAGTGCCCCTCAGATCAACGACAAGAATCGGGAGTAATTCCGAGGCTTTATCGTTGGATTTTCTATCCGATAAAAATAAAATCTCGTTCTGTCTTGCTGGCACAAAGCCCCATTTCCAAAAGAAGAAATAGGGCCAGCGCTGGGTAAAGGCGTTGCATAATGAAACCAGGGGTTAAAACCCCTGGCTACTACATAGTACGCTCCTATGGAGCTTACGATCCGAGTACGATCGGAGGTTTTTCTCGCCGAAGGCATATCTTGAAAAATATCTTCTAAATATTTCGCCGAAGGCATATTTCAAATTATTTCTACGGTATTTTCCTTGAATAAAGCTTTACTTCTAAATCCCCCTTTCCCCCTTTACATATAGCTATCATCCTGAATTGAATTTACACTTCCAAAGGGGGAATTGATCCGTATTTCGCCGAAGGCATATCTTAAAATTATCTTAAAAGGTATCTTTTCTATTATTTCGCCGAAGGCGTATTTCTAATTATTTCCATTGTATTTCTTTATCTATTTCGCCGAAGGCGTATTTCTAATTATTTCTACTGTATTTCTTTATCTCTTTTACCTGAGGCAGATTTCAATTTTTATTTCAATTATCTTTTCTAAAATTTTGACACATGAGAAAAACAGGAATCGTATTAGGCATTTTGCTTCTTATTTTAGCAATTGGTGCATTGGTTTTTACAGCATTGCATACTCCTCAATATGAAGGGGAGATTACAATCCAAGGGTTAAATGAAGAAACCACTGTTTACTTCGACCAATACGGAATCCCTCATATTTATGCCTCAAACCAAGCTGATGCATACACGGCTCTTGGATACCTCCATGCTCAAGATCGGCTATTTCAGTTAGAGATGATGAGAAGAGTCGGAACTGGAACCTTAGCCGAATTTTTAGGACCGGATTTATTGGAAATAGACCAGTTTTTCAGAACGCTGGGAATTCCTGAGCATGCTCAAAGCTCCACTGACTTTTGGAACTCTCAACCTGATTCTCCTTGGAAAAAAGCCACTGAAGCCTATATAGCTGGAATAAATCAATTTATTCAGGAAGGTACTTTACCTGTAGAATATACCCTTTTGGGAGAAAAGCCCCGGGAATTCACTATCAATGATGTTCACTCTATTTTAGGTTATATGTCATTTACTTTTGCCATGGCAGTCAAGACTGATCCATTGATTACTGAAATGAGCAGAAAACTCGGTGAAAATTACCTTCAAGCATTATCCGTTCATACACTTCCGGAACACCATGTAATCCCAAATCATTATCCTGATTCTCTTAAGTCTACTTCGGGCAGCGGGCTTATATCCATGCTAGAAAAACTTCCTGTTCCTCTTTTGGAAGGTTCCAATGGTTGGGTCATTTCTGGATCTAAAACGAAAAGCGGAAAAGTCATTTTTGCTAATGACACCCATATTGGCTTCTCATCTCCATCTGTTTGGTATGAAGCGCATTTGGAATATCCTGGTTTTAATTTTTATGGAAATCACCTGGCCGGTGTTCCTTTTGGTCTGGTTGGACATTCCTTGTTTCACAGCGTGGGCTTGACCATGTTTGAAAACGATGATCAGGACTTTTTTGAAGTAGAATTGAATCCCAATAATCCCAATGAATACAGATATGGAGATGAATTTCTTCCCTTTACTATACTCAAAGATCAAATCCCGGTAAAAGGGCAAGACCCGGTAGATTTTGAAATACGTCAAACAATTCATGGTCCCATCATGAATGGGGTAGTTTCTGAAATCGCCTCTTTGACACAAAATCCTGTTAGTTCTTGGTGGGTATATACTTCAGAACCCACAAGAGCATTAGAGTCACTTTACAAGATAAATCATGCCAAATCTATGCAGGATGTAGCTCATGCCGCAGAGCTCATTCATGCGCCTGGTTTGAATATCATGTATGGTGACAGTTTGGGCAATATCGCTTGGTGGGCTGCTGCCAAATTGCCTATCCGATCTGAAAAAGTAGATTCCAAGATTTTTGCAAATGGCTCAGATCCCGAAATCATGCCTCAGGGCTGGTACCCTTTCAGCATGAACCCAATGAGTATCAATCCTCCTTCGGGATTTGTTGCCTCAGCTAATAATCAACCTGACACCCTAAGAAATGGCGTATTTTTTCCTGGCTATTATTATCCCGGTGAAAGATGGCTAAGAATCGCTGAGGCTATTCAATCCAAAAATGATTGGACCTTGGATGATGTAAAAGCGGTCCAGCTTGAAGTGATCAATACAGACCACTCTCAAATCGCCCAATTCATGCTGGATCAAATCCCGGACTTTGATTTTCAAGGAAGAGAAAAAGCTCGAGAGCTTCTAAACCAATGGGACGGAAATCATGAGTTAAACTCCCCGACTCCAACTATTTATTACAAATGGTTATACCATACACTTCGCCTTTCAATGGAAGATGAGCTGGGGAAAGTTGGCTTTGAAAATTATCTGGGCACATTTATGATGATTCGATCCAACCTTCCCTTTATCAAAAACATAGGAAGCCCTTGGTGGGATGATATACAAACCCCCGAAAAAGAAAATGCAAAAGACATATTTGCCAATAGCTTGCAGATTACGCTGGATGAGCTTAGCGATCAATTAGGAAAAGATATAGATGACTGGGACTGGAAGAAGGTAATAATCGCAGAGCATCCCCACCCTTTAGGAAGTAAAAAACCGCTGGACAAGATATTCAATGTTAAAACTGATCCGATTCCAGCCAATGATGAAGCAGTCAATAAACTGGCCTTCAAATTAAATGGAGAAGGAATTTACAGGGTTACCTCTGGACCGGCTATGCGGATTTTGATAGATTTTCAAAATATTCAAAAATCGCTTTCTGTACTTCCCACAGGTCAAAGTGGGAATCGTTTTAGCAAACACTATAAAGATCAGGCGAATCTTTACGCCAAAGGGAAATACCGATATCAGTTGATGGATAAAAAGGACATCATCAAAAGCACAGAGGAGCCTCTCATATTAAAGCCCAGATAAACTTCTTTGGTATTAGATGGGTTAGAATTCTAAATAGAAATCTATGAGCAAGAAAAATAAAAAAGAATATCCGGTTCAATTCTCTGAAGAGGAACTTAAAAATAAACTAGATCCTGAGTCCTATCATGTGCTTAGAGAAAAGGGAACAGAAAGGCCATTTACGGGACAATATTACCTAAACAAGGACACTGGCATTTACGAGTGTAAGGTCTGCAATAATGAGATTTTTCACTCTTCGAAAAAGTATGACAGCGGCTGTGGTTGGCCTAGCTTCACAGAACCTATCCGCCCAGAGGCAATAGATGTTCAGATGGACTATTCACATTTTATGATTCGAGAAGAAATTCTCTGTGGAAATTGTGGATCACATTTAGGTCACCGTTTCCCGGATGGCCCAAAAGATCAAGGAGGAATTCGCTATTGTATCAATTCGGTCAGTATGGATTTCAAGAAAGGAGAGTAAAACCGGGTTATATCAATATCCAGAATCTTGCTAGTAGCCAAATCTCCTTTGCTCATCGATTATGGAGACCGAAGACAGTTGACCGAAGCTTGGTTGAATTGATCTGCTGTGCTTCTTTTATGCACCTCAGTTTTCTTACAGACAGAAAATCGGATATATTTTTCAATAAAATGTCAGTTCGAGCGAAGTCGAGAACCCATCGACCTTGCCCGAATTGACATGAGCTTTTTTCGTCAATACAATTATTTCCTTTTCCCTGGATTATACCGCTCTTCTGCTCTAGCTTCAACATCTTCTTGGTAATACGCCACATCTTTCCAATTTGCATCAGCATAACGCTGCGCCTGATCGGTAAAATGAGGCGAATTAGGATCCCCACTTTGACCTCCTGCTAAAATACTTTTAGCTTTTACCTTTTTACCAAATTCAACTACAGCTACAAAGCTATTCCCTCTATATCCATATAATCGCTTTGTATCTTCTGTACTTCTTGCTCCATAAGCTGCCAAAGCTCCCCAGGTTCCTGAAGCCATTCCTACAGGAATGTATGGTTTATCATCATCAAACTTCAAATCAATAGCGCCTGAAAGTCTTTGAAATCTATTGATCTCGCCCCAAGGGGTATTCCAAGATCCGAAATCTGCATTCATTTCCTCAATAGTTTGATCAAAAGCCTCCACGACTTGATTGTCGCTAGGCTTAGAATATTCCCCACTAATTGATGGATCGTCGATGAAGCGATTCAATGAACCTACATTTCGCGCATAATTCATCCCATAAAAATGAGCCAGAGACATAGCCACTGATTCCTTACTCGTACGGAAATCCCATGCTTTAAGCACTTGAATCGCCTCTTTATTCTTAGAACCTACTTTTTCATAGGCCGCAACCAATTCAGGAATCAAAGCCTCAAAGGCAGGTAAATAAGGATCATGTGCCAATTCTATAAATGAATCCAATGTCAAATTTTTAGCCTCTTTCAAAACTTTAACTGCATGAATGCCTCGGAAATTTTCCTGATCAGGAGCCATGTAAATAGGATAATTTTCCCTTTTCGGAGAATATTCACCTGCGGCTGTGTAAGGTGTGGAGTTACAATTTTGAATCCAGCCCGTTTCAGGATTGAGGATCACAATGCTTTCATCCACCGTGTGCAAACCTTGCCAGTCTGTAGCTGGATTAGAGCCATCTACGGGTTCAGAAAAGTCAAATTCAGGATTCCTTTTAGGAATAAAATTCCCGTGGAAATAGCCAATATTCCCTTCTGCATCAGCAAAAACAGTGTTATTGGATGAGTTGGTACGGATATTCATCATATCCTTAAACTCTGCAAAATTATTCAGCTTGGTTCGGGTAAAACTTTGAATCAATGCCTGAACAGGATCCCAATTAATTTTAGTCGCTACCCATTTTCCATCCATTTCGTGAGTGATCGGGCCATGATGGGTTCTATAGAAGTCAAAGGTTTTCTCTTTAATCCCCTCGGCTGTTTTATACTTAATTGTCGCTTGCTTTACTTCTACAGGTCTTTCCTCATCTCCATATTGATAAACCAGTGAGCCATCCTCTTTTTGGAATACTTCTTCTACAAATTCATCGATAAAGTCAACTCTAGTGGAAGTATGAATCCACCCGGTTTTTTCATTAAATCCCTGATAAACAAAAAGCTGACCCCAGGTCACAGCTCCATAGGCGTTCAAACCCTCATTGGAAACAACATGAACCTCTGGTCTGAAATAAAATGAAGTATGGGGATTGATAAGCAACATGGCATTTCCTGACTCTGTGAGTTCCCCGGCAACTGCAATTCCATTAGATCCGGCAGGTTCTTCCAATGCCTCAGGGCTTTTCCATTCAGCAACTGCCTCCATGGCAGGAACGCTGATTTCTTTTCCGTAGAATTCCCGAATTCCTTTTAGAGGTATCTGCTCGATGTCTCCACCTATTGAACCTTCAAAAAAGAATAAATGCATCCATGGTTCATAATGAGTAATTACCTGAGCCTCAACTTCTGGATGTGTATGTAGGTAGTAATTTATGCCATCTGCGAAAGCCACACATAATTCCTTCAACCAATCCGGAGCTGTTTCATAAGCAGTCTTAGCTTCCTCTTCTGTCATGTACAAATTGGCTCTCAAATCAGAGAAAATTGCCTCCTCTCCTTCCAGTTCAGCTAATCTTCCTGTTGCCCATACATAATTTCGCTCAACCCTTCTAAAATCATCTTCGCATTGAGCATAAAGCAGTCCAAACACTGCATCAGCATCGGTTTCTCCGTAAATATGAGGAACTCCAAAGTCATCCCGAATTATTTCCACTTGGGCAGCTCGGGCTTCCCAGCGATCAACTTCTGTTTCAACTTTGGGACTGCAAGCAATAAAGGCTATCAGAAGTAGCAAGAAAATATTTTTAATCATAGGTATCTTAGGGTGGTTGCTTTTTCAATCTTGAAATTAAGGGAAATAAAAATCCTGTATAGAAGAAATTGATCAGCGGTGATCTTGGTAATGATTTGCGGGTAATTTCCTTCGAATTGCCTGGATGAAGTCTTCCTCTATCTGCATCCCTTCTTCGTAGGCTCTCAACATTTTTTCAACCTGGGCTACTGAACTAGCACCAATGACCAAAGATGCAACTGCCTTTTGGCTTAAGCCAAAGCGAATCAACAAGGACTCGGCTGAGTAGATGAATGAATTTAAAAAGTCCTTCATAGCCTTTACTTTATCAGCATGATAACTCAAGAAATCAGAGGATTGCTTATCTATCAATAAGCCTTTTGCGAATGCCCCTCTTACTAGAACCCGGGTTTCACTTTGTTCCAAAACAGGAAAAACCACCTCCTCAGGTCTCCTATCCAAAGGGCTATATTGCATCATAATACTTGCCGGAGGATTTAACTCCATCACTTTTCGGATAACATTGGGCCGAATGGAGGAAATCCCAAAAGCTC
This sequence comes from Algoriphagus sp. UBA3586, assembly GCF_002376385.1. Lineage (NCBI taxonomy): Bacteria > Pseudomonadati > Bacteroidota > Cytophagia > Cytophagales > Cyclobacteriaceae > Algoriphagus > Algoriphagus sp. UBA3586. Next base: position 28,916 of record NZ_DFMT01000033.1, read on the forward strand.
GGATTTTCCCTTCTTTCTTTAAAATTTCAAAGGCCTCTAAGGTATCATCCCAAGGATCCTCAATAGTGCCTCCATGAAGCTGATATAAGTCTATGTAATCTGTTTTCAAACGGGACAAACTTGCATCTACAGCTCGTAGAATGTATTCTTTTTTAGGATTCCAATCCCATCCAGAGCCATCCTTTCTCCATTCATTCCCGACCTTACTTGCTAAAATCACCTGATCTCTTCGGTCTTGAATGGCTTCTCCAACCATTTCCTCATTAAAGCCTCTTTGATACAAATCAGCTGTATCCAATAAATTGATTCCTGAAGAAATCGCAGCCTGAATGATTTTTTTACCTTCATTCTTCTTTTCAGGAAGAGACATACAGCCTAAAGAAATTTCGGGTATTTGGAAATCCACAAGGGGAAGAGTTCGTCTATTCATTTTGATTTTGGGTTTACTATTCAAAAATATGATTTCATTCCATAGATAAAATTTTACACTTAAATCATCCCAGAAACTACGGCTTTCCTCCTTTAATCCCTATTTTTGCGGGGCTTAAAAACCTATTTTATTAAAACCAGCCGATCTGAAATTCTCCTTTATGGAAATTCTGTGGAAGGATTGGTTTTACTGACCTTTTAGATAATACAGAAAACATGAAAAAAATTGCCGTTTTTACTTCAGGAGGTGATAGTCCAGGTATGAATGCCTGTGTGAGAGCTGTTGTCAGGACAGCTATTTTTAAAGGACTGGAAGTTTACGGAGTTTATCGCGGATATGAAGGAATGATTGAAGGCGATATCAAACGCATGCATTCCTACTCTGTGAGTAATATTGTTCAGCGTGGGGGAACAATCCTAAAATCCGCCAGATCAGAAGAATTTAGAACTCCGGAAGGCAGAAAAAAAGCCTACAATAACCTGATGAAACACGGAATCGAAGGCATTGTCGCAATCGGAGGAGACGGGACATTTACAGGTGCAAAGATTTTCTTCGAAGAATTTGGAATCCCAACTATCGGCTGCCCAGGAACCATAGACAACGATCTATACGGGACAGATTATACAATAGGGTTTGATACGGCTGTTAATACCGCTTTGGAAGCAATCGATAAAATTCGGGACACTGCTGCAGCTCATGACAGAATCTTTTTCATAGAAGTGATGGGACGAGATGCTGGCTTTATTGCAGTGGAATCAGGAATTGGAGGAGGAGCAGAATTCGTAATGGTTCCTGAGACTGCTACGGATATAGAAGGGGTGGTAAAGTCCTTAAAAAACCTCAGGAAGACTAAATCTTCCAGCATTATCGTAGTAGCAGAAGGAGATGATGCCGGGAATGCTGAGGAGGTGATGCAGAAAGTTAAAAGTAAAATCAAGGACACTTCCAAGGAATTTAAGGTGACTACTTTAGGACATATTCAAAGAGGTGGAAACCCTACAGCCCGAGATAGAGTTTTAGCAAGTAGATGTGGAATGGCAGCTGTAGAAGGTCTGTTGAAAGGAGAAGTGAACTGCATGGCTGGAGTGATGAATCAGCAGGTTGTTTACACTCCATTTGGAGACTGCATTGGCAAAACCAAACCACTGATTGAAGATCATTTGAAACTGATAGAAATCTTAAGTATCTAAAATGGGCTATATCCCTTTATTTCTGACTGTAGGAGGCGCTTGTCTCCTTTTTTTCTTAACCGTAAAAACTTCCTTACAAAGGAAGCTCAACCTTCAAAAAGAGTTGCTTACTCAATTAAGCTTGGCCTTTCCTGAGCTTCAACTAACTGCAGGTAGTTTGGTAGATCCGGATGTGATTTTGGAGAAACTGAAAGAATCAGACGAAAAAAAATCCAAAATAAAAGATGCCTTAAAGGTAGTCAGAGAGCTAAAGTATAATCGACTTCAATACAATCAACTGATCAAAAAAGCACCTTACAATTGGGTGGCAAAAATCAGTGGTTTTCAGCCAATCTAGTTTGAACCCACTGAATGATTTCTGATTCTTGATCAGGATGAAACCAGTGAATAGCTGAATCCCGTCGAAACCAAGTCAATTGACGCTTGGCATATCGGCGGGAGTTTCTTTTTAATAAGCGGATAGCTTCTTCCCTATCATATTCACCTTCCATGTGGGAGAATATCTCCTGGTAACCTACGGTCTGCAAGGCATTCAAGTGTCTTTTTTTGAAAAGGCTTTCTGCCTCTTGAAATAAGCCTGTCCGAATCATCTCATCCATGCGTTGGTCAATCCTTTGGTACAATTCCTCCCTATCCCGATTCAGTCCGATTTTAATGGTTTGAAAGGGTCTCTCTACCTTTTGCTTTACCCTAAAAGAAGAAAACTTCTTGCCGGTGCCCCTCCAGATTTCCAAGGCTCGCATAAGTCTTTGGGGGTTTTGCCTGTCGACAGTTTCAAAATATTCAGGATCTGCTTTTTTGACCTCTTCCTGCAAAAATTCTATGCCTCTTTCTTCATACTCTTGGATTATTTGAGCTCTGATTTCGGATTCAACTTCCGGCATTTCATCCAAGCCTTCTGTGATGGCATCTGCAAATAAGCCTGAACCACCGGTCATAATGACCACTTTTTTTTCTTTGAAGAGCTGAGTTAAAATATTCATAGCATCCTGCTCGAATTTCTTCACATCATATGCATCTTCAATAGACAGCGAATCTATTAAGTGATGCTTAACCTGAGCCAGTTCATCCGGGGTAGGTTTTGCAGTACCCAAGTTCATTTCTTTATAAAATTGCCTACTATCGCAAGAAATGATTTCGGTATTGAAAAATTTAGCTAGCTTTAAACAAAGGTTAGTTTTCCCAACTGCAGTGGGGCCAACAACCAAAATTAATGTAGGTATTTCAGACAAGTCCTAGAGATTTGATTTGATGTAAAATTCTAAAGTAAAGGAATGAAAAGCAAAAGCATCCTGATCGTTGATGATAATGACCTCAACAGAAAGCTTTTCGAAAATCTCATCAGTCAATCCTGGTATTGTGAAACTGCAAGGAATGGTCTGGAAGCATTGGAGAAATTAAAATATCAGAGTTTCGACCTGATTTTAATGGATATTCAGATGCCTGAATTGGATGGTATTTCAGCCATGAAGCTAATCAGGTCGCACGAATTAGCTGATTGTCCGATTATTGCAATCACGGCCTATGCAGATGAATCAGATCGGGAAACCTTCCTTTCCCAAGGTTTTGATGAGTTTATGGTCAAGCCGATAAGGCCAAGAGAATTTCTCAATTTGATTCAAAACACCTTGGACTCAAAAAATTTACCGGAGGAAGAAAGTGAAGAAAAAACCCTCCAAAAAAATATTTTAGACCGGGAAGTTTTTGAGCAATTGACAAAATACAATAACCCGGAAATGATCAAACAGGTATATCTGGACTTTTTGCAAGAGTGCGATCAACTGATAAAAAAATCAAAGATTGCATATGAAAGCAAAAATTTAGAGGATTTGAGCAATTCTATTCATATTTTGAAAGGCAACTCGGGCACCCTTGGAGCCAATAGAATATTTCTTGCGGCACAGACTCTTGAGCTATCCGGTAGAAAAGGATCTTTAGAAGAAATCCCCAAACAACTGAATCAATTAGAAGAAGAAATACAATCTTTCAAACAATATTTAAATCAAGCAACTATTTTTGAGCTATGAATGCAGACAAGAAAATTTTGGTAGGTGAAGACAGTTCAGTCATTATCAACCTGACGAAAAATGTATTGGCATTTGAAAATTACCAAATGACAGCAGCCCGAAATGGACAGCAAGTTTTGGATCTTTTAGCCAAGGAGGATTTCGACCTTATTTTGATGGATATCAGCATGCCTGTCTTGGATGGAATCGCTTGCACCAAAGCAATCCGCGAATTGGCAGATGAGAAAAAATCCAAACTTCCTATCATCGCTATTTCTGGAAATATCCACAACATGACTCATGATGATTTCAGAAAGGCCGGTTTTGATGACTTTATTCAAAAACCTCTTGATTACGATCAGGTTTTGGCTACAGTGAAAAAATTCCTAAGCTAAATGGCAGTCAAATACACAAAGCATTTTTTAGATAAACTCGAAAACCTATTCGCAGCATCAGATTACGTTTTACGCTACGAAAAAGGGAGTTTTAAATCAGGCTATTGTGTATTAAAAGACACCAAAATCGTCATTGTCAACAAATATTTCCCTCTAGAAGGGAAAATTAATGCACTGATCGACATTTTAGGGGAACTTCAATTCAATCCTCAGGATTTTAAAGAGAAGTCCGTTCAGGATTTCTTAAAAGAATTGCAACAAACCCAATTAAAATTTTGAAAGTACGATTTTTAGGAACAGGAACCTCACAGGGAGTGCCAGTCATTGGCTGCTCATGTCCGGTCTGTAAATCTTTGGACTTTAGAGATAAAAGATATAGGTCCTCTATTCACATACAGGTGGGCGAACTGAGTTTGGTAATTGACACGGGTCCAGACTTTCGATCTCAGATCCTTCAAAGTGGCATAAGTACGTTAGATGCCGTACTATTTACCCATGAGCATAAGGATCACACCGCTGGTCTGGATGATATCAGACCATTTAATTTTGCCCAGCAAAAAGATATGCCAGTGTTTGCAAGAGCTCAAGTGCTGGATCAAATTCGTAGGGAGTTTTCTTATATCTTTTCCAGTCAAAAATATCCGGGAGTCCCTCAGGTTGAAACCATAGAAATTGATGAACAAAGCTTTACCATAGAAGGCATTACCATCACTCCTATTCCGGTTTTACATTACAAATTACCTGTTTTAGGGTTTAGAATCGGCGATTTCACCTATATAACAGATGCCAATCACATTCCCGATTCATCTATTGATTTGATCCGAGGCTCTGAGACCATCGTCCTCAATGCCCTTCAAAAAAAGCCTCATATTTCCCACTTTACTTTGGACGAAGCATTGGAAATGGCTGAAAGTTTAGGAGCAAAAAACACTTATTTCACCCATATCTCCCACAAACTGGGACTTCATGCTGAAGTTGAAAAGGAGCTTCCTGAAGGCATTCATTTAGCCTACGATGGATTAGAGTTAACTTTAGACTAATGCATCTCAATTATCATTTTCTGAAATACCTCTGCCCTGAACTTGAGCAGGAATTGAAAGGAATGTCCATTATCTCCTGCTTTTCACAAAGCAAAGATGAATTGGTGATAGAAACTGAATTAGGTGAAAATCATCGGTACATCCGGGCGCACTTTTTACCACCTCAGATTTATTTTGCTTTTCCTGAAGATTATAAAAGAGCTAAAAGGAATTCGGTAGACCTTTTTCCAGAGTTAATAGGAGAAAAGATCAGTTCCTGTAAAGTATTAAGCTATGAAAGGGCTTTTAGATTGGAATTGGAGTCTGGAGGCACTTTGTTGTTTAAACTGCATGGAAATCGAAGTAATGTGCTTCATTATCAATCTGGAAATAAGCTACCCATTCGGGTTTTCAGAAATGAATTTGTAGAAGATAAAAGTCTATACTGGCCCGATTTAGAAAAACCCTTGGATTTAAGTCAAGAACAATTTTTCAGGCTTGAAGGCAATGCTTCCCAGTTTTTGCCAACTCTCGGGAAGATTCCTCGGGAATGGTTGAAAGAGCGGGGATACATACAGGCAACGATAAATCAAAAGTGGGCACTCATGCAGGAGTTGTTGGACATGATCGACAGCCCGCTTTTTTCCTTGGCTCAAAAAGAGGAGGAAGTTTATTTGACCTTGCTTCCTGATTCCAATATCCAAAAAACCTTCGCCAACCCCGTAGATGCATTGAATGAGCTTTTTTATAAAGCCATGGTCGTGGGCTCTTTTGAAAAAGAAAAGAGGGCTTTGCTGAAGAAATATGGGGACGAACTCAAGAAAACTGAAAGCTATATCAAAAAATCTCAAGAGAAGCTGGAGGCATTGATTCAAGCCGCCCCTCCTTCTCAATTAGCTGATGTAATAATGGCTCATATTCATGAGTTTAAGTCAGGTCAATTAACCTATCACTTTACCAATTTTTATTCAGGAGAAGAAGTCGAAGTAAAGCTAAAACCCAATCAGAAACTTCAAGATTATGCTGAAAACCTTTACAGAAAAAGTAAAAATAGGCAGCTTGAATTAGACCAGATTGAACAGGCTATCGCTTCTAAAAAAGTAAAAAAGGAGGAATTGGAAACCAAGCTCTTTGAGTTGGAAAGCCTGGATGGTTATAGAGATTTAAAGGATTTTAAAAAATCACATAAAGAAGATAAGTCGCTCCAAAAGGATAGTGTCAGTCTTCCTTTTAGGCAATTCGAATATGCCGGTTTCCCTATCTGGGTGGGTAAATCTGCCAAGGATAATGATGAGATGCTGAGAAACTATATTCACAAAGATGATTTATGGTTGCATGCAAGGCAGGTTCCGGGATCTCACGTTGTCATCAGAACAAAGGGCAAGGAGAAAGTCCCCAATCAAGTGCTTGAAAAAGCGGCTTCTTTGGCAGCTTATTATTCAAAATACAAAACTGAAAGCTTGGCTCCAGTGATTTACACTGAAGCAAAGTTTGTAAGAAAGGTGAAAGGTCTTGCTCCAGGTGCAGTCATGGTAGATAGAGAATCGGTGATAATGGTAGCACCTGAAGGCCCTTCAGAGGAGCTCTCTACCTAATACCCAAAGGAGGATCAGGAGCTCTTAGAGAGAGCTTTTTAAATCCTTTGACTAGAACAAAAGTTCCGGCGATACCTGTGGCTCCTCCCACATATAGGAGTGACTTTCCCAAATCAGGATTAGACCCTAATAATTGACCACCAATAATGGTGATTGTATATCCCATGGTGGCTACAAAAATCCCGGTTTTCAGTTGGCTTTGAGCTTGATGTAAATTTAGTTTCACTTCATAGACTTCTTGATCCAAAGCAAGAATAGTTCTTTTCAAAGAATCATAGGCTGGATGTTCTATTACCTGACTATGGGCTAGATTCGAAATCAAAAGAGTTGCGATAAATAGAAAAAATATTTTTGTCAACATGTTATTGATTGATCCAATTTTTAAACTCACTCACCCTTTCTCTTGCCACAACTATAGCAGCCTCACTTCGGGCATTTAAAGATAAAACAAGCCTACCATTCAGATAAGGTTTGATCTCCATCAGGCCATCGAGATTGATTATAATGGATCGATTGACTCTATAAAATTGCTGAGGATCCAATAAATCATCCTGAAGTTCTTGCAAGCTGTGATCTATCATATATCGGGAAGAAGAGCCTATTTCTACGACATAGGTAATCCCTTCTTCCGAATAGAAATAAGCTATTTTGTCGCTGGAAATAAAACTGAATTTATTCCCAACTTTTATCAAAAATCTTTTTTTGTAAGATTTTGAATTATAGTGACTTATTAATCTATCTATCAATCTTGAGTTTAAGTTTAAACCCGAATTTGAAATACAGAGTTTTTCAGCTTTTTGACAAGCTTGAACCAACCTGTTTTCGTCAATAGGCTTAAGTACATAGTCTATACAATTATGGTCAAAAGACTGCAGTGCATATTGATCATAGGCTGTGATAAACACGACCGGATGAGCAATTTCTCTCCCTTCGAAAGCTTTAAAACTCAAGCCATCAGCAAGGTGGATATCGCAAAGAATAATATCAAAAGCATCAGGACTTTTTAACTCTTCCCGAAGTTCCTTGATACTTTGTACAGCAGAATAAATAGTCCAGGATGGAAAATGATGCTCAATGATCGATTTGATTCTGTCTTGAGCTAAAGGTTCGTCTTCGACTAAAAGTATCCTCATGGGTCTCTAACAATGGTAAAACTACTTCAAACCAGTCTTTCTGATCGGTAATCCTAATGGACTGATTTAAAAACCTATATCTATCGGAAATGTTTTTGAGGCCAATTCCCGTAGAATCCTCCACGGCTTCTTTCAATTGCTTCATATTTCCAACACTGATACTTTGATCATCCGCAGAAATCTGAACAATCAATGGCTCCTTTTTCGTGAAATAATTATGCTTAACCACATTTTCTACCAGCAATTGGAGTACGGCTGGTGGAATCAATTTGTTTTTTGCTTTTTCAGAAATTGAAAAATTAAAGCTGAGTGAATCCTGAAATCGAATTTGCAAAAGCTCTATATAGTCCTCCAGAAAGACTAATTCATCTTTTAAATTAACTAGTTCTGATACCTTGTTTTGAAGAATGTATCGATAGGTAGCACTCAATTTTTGAAGGTATTGATCTGCTTTCCCCACGTCCTGATGGATCAAAACTGAAAGGGCACTGAGATTATTAAAGAAAAAATGAGGATTTAACTGTGAATTGAGGGATTCTAATTTGGCTTCAGTAGACAGCAATCTTAACTTATCTGCTTCTAACTTTTTCTCTGTAAATTTTTTAAAGAAAAAATAAATTGCATTGACACAATTTAGGAAGAGGTTAATTCTAAATAAAAAACCGAGAGTCAACAGAAAATTCGGTAGCGAGTTTACAAAAGGCCCTCCAAATAAAAAAGAGGTAGTTTGTACTGAAAGTGCCGCTAATCCAGCTACCAAAACAAAACTTCCCAAAAATTGAGCTAATAACGGATGAAAATTTTTGAATGAATAAGAAAAAAAGCTCTCTAAACTCCAATTAATCAACCAAACAGCGTAACAAAGTACCAGGATAAGTGAAAATAATTGGGCCTCTGGCAATGCAGCCTGATACAATCTATCACCATCAAGAATAAGGATATTCAAGAAAGAATAAACCCCTAATAATCCTGGAAAGATAAATTTAAATCGATGGCTGAACATATCGGTTTTTGACTTTCATCACGGTTGGTAAATGTACAGAAACCTACGATGGAAAAACAAGGGGCAGATGTACCTGCCCCTTAATTGTGGTATTTAGTTGATTGTCAGATTAAAGGGTTGGCAATAATACCCCGTCGATTACGTGAACAACACCGTTTTCTATTGCCACATCAGCTGCTACAACATTGTAAGTTTGTCCATTGGTATCAGTGACGGTTACTTGATTTCCAGATCGAGTTACCATTAGATCTTCTCCGGCTAGAGTTGTTACCATTTGAGTTCCCTCAGCTAGATCAAATGAGAAAGCCGTTGTTGGTACAACATGAAATCCTAATACTTTTTGAACAGCTTCAAGCCCTAGATTGGAGATCATTTCTTGAAGAGAAGAAAAACCCAAAGCATTCAATAGATTCACAAAGGCCTGATTGGTAGGGGCAAAAACTGTAATTTCATCCGCATCCAATAATGTCTGTCCCAAATTAGCGGCTGTAACAGCGTCCAACAAAACAGAAAGGTTAGCGGCTGTTGCTGCTTCCACAACATTTGGAAGATTATATTCCGGCAACAAAACCCCGTCAATGACATGCACCACTCCATTAGAAATAGCGACGTCAGCAGTCACTACATTAGCTGTATTACCTAATGCATCCGTCACAGTCACTCCAGAGCCTCCAGCGGTAACCGTGAGCTCCTGCCCTGCTAGAGTGGTAAAAGTATTACTTGCGTTCAAATCAGTGGAAAAAGCTACCGCAGGCACAACATGAAAACCAAGCACAGTTTGAAGGTTTTCTACGCCTCCTATTTTTGTCACCAACTGAGAAAGATTAGCAGCGCCGAATGCTTGTAAAGCTGCCCCAAAAGCATCATTGGTAGGCGCAAATACTGTAATTGCATCAGCTCCAAGCAATGCTCCTCCCAGATCTGCTGCAGTCACTGCATCAATCAAGGTAGTCAATCCTGCAGCAGTTGCAGCCTCTACTACATTTGGAAGCATCAAATCTGGTAGTAGTACTCCGTCTACAACATGAACTACTCCATTAGCAATTTCTATATCAGCAGCAACCACGTTTACTGTTCTGCCCAATCTATCGGTTACAGTAACTGAACCTCCAGAAACTTCAACCAATAAGTCCTGTCCAGCAACTGTCGTGAATGTATTGCTTGCTTGCAAATCTCCTGAGAAAGCAACTGCTGGGACAACATGGAATCCTAAAACCTTTTCAAGATTGGCCACTCCCCCTAGTTTGATCACTAGTGCATTCAAATCTGCTGCGCCAAAAACTTCCAACGCTGCGGCAAAAGCCTCATTTGTTGGTGCGAAAACAGTTATTTCTCCAGCTGAAAGCAAAGTATTACCTAACCCATCCACGGCATTTACAGCGCTTAAAAGGGTATTTAATCCAAATTCATTAGCTACCTCAACCAAGTTTGGCTTTGGTAATTCAATGGATGGAAGCAACACTCTATCAATGATGTGCATAACACCATTTTGAAACTGCAAGTCAGTTTCTAATACATTGGCAGTATTTCCTTGGGCATCCACTACAGTTATTCCGCCTATACTTCTGGTGACAGTTAATTGCTGCCCTGCCAAAGTGGTCACAGTACTTGTCCCAGAAAGAGAAGATGATAAAATTCTGGATGGCACAACATGGAAGCCTAAAACAGTCTGGAGATTTGTAGCTCCTCCTAATTTAGCAACCAAGTCATTTAAATCACTTGCGCCGAAGGCATCCAAAGCAGCTGCAAAAGCTTCGTTGGTCGGAGCAAAAACAGTAATAGAAGACTGGCTTTGTAAAGTTGACTCCAAGCCTGGTACAGCCTGAACAGCAGCGACCAGCGTAGTCAGACCCTCATTTTGGGCCACAGACACAACAGTTCTTCCTTCTATTGGATCTGCGTCGACAATTTCCTGACAGGAAAACATCGAAAAAAGCGCAGTCCCGATGAACAGGTACTTAAATAATTTTGTCATAGCATTAAATTGGTTAGTTTGCTATCAAAACTTTTAAGTAGAAATTAGGATACGAGTTTTACTCTGACCTGTATCAAAAGAAGCTTGAACTGTTCTACTTTTTCTTTGAACTGTAATCCTAAAAACAAAAAATCCCCAACAGAATAACTATTGAGGATTTTAAAGTTTTAAACCTTAGAAGAATCAGGTTACCTGATGAATCTTAAGCATGTTTGTTCTGCCTTTCGCTTTCAAAGGCATACTTGCCGTGTTGATAATAATATCACCTGCACTGACATGATCATCCCTTTTCAGGGTTTTCTCAATATCCTCAAAAGTAGCATCTGTTGAAACCTGGTTTTGATATAAATATGCTCTCACTCCCCATACCAAAGACATTTGAGTAATTAATTGCTTATTTCTAGTGAAAATAAAAATATTGGCCAAAGGTCTGTGGGAAGCAATTCTAAATCCTGTAAATCCTGAAGAGGTAATTCCTACAATTGCTTTAGCCTTGACGTTTCTAGAAAGTCTGGCAGCCATCAATAACAGGTTATTACTTAAGAAAGTGGTATCGTCTTCAGGAATCTTGTAAAGATTATGATAGATCTCTGCATTCTGCTCTAAGTAGCTGATAATACTACTCATCGCTTTTACTGCATTTACAGGATATTTTCCAGAAGCTGTTTCAGCAGAAAGCATTACTGCATCTGCACCATCTAAGACAGCATTGGCTACATCATTGGTTTCAGCCCGGGTTGGTCTCGGATTCTGAATCATGCTTTCCATCATCTGGGTTGCAATAATTACAGGCTTACAAGCGAGCTTACATTTCTCCACCATTCTTTTTTGCCAGAGAGGAACTATCTCCATTGGAACTTCCACACCCAAGTCACCTCTTGCAACCATAATCGCATCAGTAGCATCAATGATGGCATCTATATTTTCAAGAGCCTCAGGCTTTTCAATCTTTGCAACGATTTTGCAAACCTTTCCTGCTTTTTGGATTCTTTCTCTCAAATCATAAATATCCTCTGGAGATCTTACAAAAGACAAAGCAATCCAGTCAACATCCTGAGAAAGACCGAATTCAAGATCCTCAATATCTTTTTCAGTCAAAGAAGGAGCAGAAACTTTGGTATTAGGAAGATTGATTCCTTTTCTGGATTTCAAAATCCCTCCGTGAATAACGGTACAGTTGACATTTTTGCCATCTGTATCGTTTACTACAACTTCTAGATTTCCGTCATCGATTAGAATTCTGTCCCCTGCAACCACATCATTAGGGAGGTTTTGATAAACTGTGCTCACCAATCGACTGGTACCCACTACTGGATCATTGGTGATGGTGATTGGCTCCCCAGGTTTGATTTCTACCCCATTGTTTTCCACTTCACCTACCCGGATTTTAGGACCTTGAAGATCCTGAAGGATACCCAAATTCAGATTTTGCTCTTCATTGACCCTTCGGATGATTTGAATGACTTCCTCGTGGATGTCATGAGTACCATGAGAAAAATTTAATCGAAACACATTTGCCCCCGCAGCAGCCAAGCTTTTGATTGTTTCATAATTATTGGAGGCTGGGCCTATAGTTGCGAGGATTTTGGTTTTGTTAATATGACTCATTGATTTTTAATAAGTTAATAGGTTTTCTCTAGATTTTAGCTTGGTAATATCCAGTTTCATTACGTTTTGAATGAAGGGAATTTCAGCAAGTTTATTCGCAAATGTATTAATACTTATTTGAAAGGTCTGATCTTGGACCAAAAGGAAATAGTCCATGGTTTTTAGTTCAGGTATCAGGTAAGAGACCTGATTTTGTGAATTGATCGCTTTATTTTTCAAAAGTTGAACAAATCCATGGGGTAAAGAAAGGAAATATTGACTAATTTTCAGTTGTGGATCTGAAAGAAACTCAATCTCAAGATCCTCCCATTTGATGAGGTCTAAATCCAGTTGACGATTGATAAGCCAAGCCATCTTGTAGTCCTTTACAGGGGATACAAGGCCCAAAACCTCAAAGTCGTACGTATGTTCAATCTGTAATTTTACCTTCTTCATTTGGGAAGAAAATGGAGCAAAACAAAGGTAGAAATAAAAATTCAACTCAACGAAAAGCCCCAAAGCTTAAAAATTTACTTGAATCATTTCTTTGCCAATTAGCTTTTAAATATATTTCTTTGCGGAGTGTTATTAACTAAACTGATCACAAAATGTCTGAAATTGCACAAAAAGTAAAAGCCATCATCGTTGACAAACTGGGCGTAGAAGAGTCTGAAGTGACTATGGAAGCAAGCTTTACCAATGACTTGGGAGCTGACTCTCTAGACACTGTAGAATTGATTATGGAATTCGAGAAAGAATTCAACATCTCTATCCCAGATGATCAGGCTGAGCAAATCGGCACGGTGGGACAGGCTGTTTCCTACCTTGAGGCTAACGTAAAATAATAACCAATAAATTCAGTCCATGAATTTAAAAAGAGTTGTTGTAACTGGTATTGGTGCCCTTACACCCATAGGCAATACTTCCGAAGAATTTTGGAAGGCTTTGTCTACGGGCGTAAGTGGTGCTGCACCAATCACCAAGTTTGACGCTTCACTTTTCAAAACCCAGTTTGCCTGCGAAATCAAAAACCTCGATCTAGATCAATTTATTGACAGAAAGGAAGCCAGAAAAATGGATCCCTTTACTCAATATGCAATGATCACTGCAGATGAGGCAATGGCAGATTCGGGATTAGATCTTGAAAAAATTGACAAATCCAGAGCGGGAGTCATTTGGGGCTCAGGAATAGGTGGATTAAAAACCTTCCAGGATGAAGTGACCGATTTTGCAAAAGGTGACGGAACTCCAAGGTTCAATCCTTTCTTTATCCCTAAAATGATCGCTGATATAAGTGCAGGTTTTATTTCCATTAAATATGGATTTAGAGGACCAAACTTTGTAACTGTTTCGGCTTGTGCTTCTGCAACCAACGCCCTAATCGATGCTTTTAACTACATCAGATTAGGAAAAGCAGATATCTTCATCTCTGGTGGATCTGAAGCAGCAGTTACCGAAGCCGGTATCGGTGGATTCAATGCTATGAAAGCCCTGTCTCAGAGAAATGATTCTCCTGAAACAGCCTCCAGACCTTTCGACAAAGACAGAGATGGCTTTGTATTAGGTGAAGGAGCTGGCGCATTGATTCTGGAAGAATACGAACATGCCAAAGCTAGAGGTGCTAAAATCTATGCTGAAATTGTAGGCGGAGGAATGTCCGCAGACGCTAATCACATTACCGCTCCACATCCAGAAGGCTTGGGAGCTCGTTCAGTGATGGAATCAGCCTTGGATGACGCCAACTTAAAGCCTGAGGATATTGATTATATCAATGTACATGGAACATCTACTCCGTTGGGAGATGTAAGTGAGACTAAAGCCATCCAAAAAGTTTTTGGAGAGCATGCTTACAAACTCAATATCAGTAGTACAAAGTCCATGACAGGTCACCTTTTAGGTGCAGCTGGTGCTATCGAAGCTATCGCATCTATCTTTGCTATCAAGCATAGTTTGATCCCTCCTACCATCAACCATTTCACGGATGATGAAACATTTGACCCGGGATTGAATTTAACTTTCAATAAGGCGCAGCAAAGAGAAGTAAATTATGCGCTGAGTAATACATTTGGATTTGGTGGACACAACTGTTCTGTCATTTTCAAAAAATATAACTGATCAGGGTTTGAAACTCTTTCAGAAACTCGGAGTACATCTTCTCTTTCTCAACAATAAAGACAAAAGGCTTGCTGCCTCGGTCAAATTAATGACCGGGAGCAAGCCTTTTAATATTTCTCTCTACCGACTCGCATTAACTCCTGCCGGATTAGGAGAGGAAACTTCCAAAGGATTCAGGATTTCCAATGAAAGACTGGAGTTTTTGGGAGATGCAGTGCTAGGTGCTGTCATCGCTGAGCATCTTTTTCAAAAATATCCCTACAGAGATGAGGGCTTTTTGACGGAAACCCGTTCAAAACTGGTAAACCGGGAAAGTCTGAATGAAACGGGAATTAAAATTGGGCTCAGAAATGTCCTGGATCAGGAAATAGGAGAAAGAAACTTTACAGGAAATAAATCTCTTTATGGAGATATGCTGGAAGCTTTCATCGGAGCCACCTATTTGGATCGGGGCTATCATTTTACCAAGTGCTTTATTCTTAAAAGAATTCTCCTCCACTTTGACTTGGAGGGAATGATCGCCACGACCACCAATTACAAGAGTAAAATCATCGAGTGGTCCCAAAAAGAAAACAAACAGCTGGAGTTTAAAGTATTGCAAGTACACGGCAATCAGCGATTCAAAGAATTTATTGTGGGACTGGAAGTAGAAGGCAAAAGTGTAGCTCAAGGAAAAGGAAGCACTAAGAAGAAAGCCGAGCAAGATGCCTCCAAAAATGCCTGTGAAGAACTGAATATCGCCACCTGATTCAAATCAATTACACATGTCTGCAATCAAAATCGGAGCAGCTCCCTTAAATCAAACACCTTTGGATTGGTCTGGCAATCTCCAAAGAATTGTTTCTGCAATCAATGAAGCTAGAGAAAAGAAGGTAGAACTTCTTTGTTTCCCTGAGCTGGCCATCACAGGCTATGGCTCTGAGGATTTATTTTTGAGCTATTGGTTTCCTATCAAAGCTCTGGATCAACTCAAAACCTTATTGCCCCATTGCAAGGGAATCACTGTTGCCATTGGGCTTCCTGTGAGAATTGAAAATAAGGTTTATAATACGATGGCTATTGTGGAGGACGGGAAACTGAAAGGTTTTGTAGCAAAGCAGTATATGGCCATAGACGGAGTTCATTACGAATTTCGCTGGTTTACCCCTTGGAAAGCTCATGAGATTATCGACCTGGATTTCTTCGGTGAAAAAATCCCTTTTGGAGATATTACTTTCCATCACAAAAACATCCACTATGGCTTTGAAATTTGTGAAGATGCCTGGAGAGGACCTATTCGACCTGGCTATAGACTTTGCGAACGAAAAGTAGATTTAATATTCAATCCAAGTGCTAGTCATTTCGCCATGGGAAAAACCCTAGAGCGGAAAGAATTGATTGAATTTAGCTCCAAGGAATTTGACTGCTATTACTGCTATGTCAACTTACTTGGAAATGAAGCTGGTCGAATGATCTTCGACGGCGAGACCATGCTGGCTAAATCCGGCAAGGTTTTGTATAGAAATCAACTCCTATCCTACCAAGATTTTCAAGTTTTGACTTTTGAAGTCAAAGAAGAAGTTCAAGAAATTGCTAGAATCCTAAGCAAGGAGGAAGAGTTTGTTCAAGCCGCCAGTTTAGGCCTCTTCGATTATTTAAGAAAAAGCAAAAGCAGGGGATTTGTACTTTCCCTATCCGGAGGCGCTGATTCCTCCACCGTTGCGGTTTTGGTTGCAGAAATGGTCAGAAGAGGAATTCAAGAATTAGGACTAGAAAACTTCTGCAAAAAAATCTCTTTTCCAATCCCTCAAAATTCAGCTTCTGCTGAAAAAGAGTTGGTAAATCAACTTCTCACTACGGCTTATCAGGGCACTAAAAATTCATCGGTTGACACGTTTAAAAGTGCTAAAGAATTGGCTGAAAGCCTAGGAGCAACCTTTTATCATTGGACCATTGATGAAGAGGTCAGCACTTACACCCAGAAAATTGAAGATGCTATTGGCAGAAAATTGACTTGGGCCGAGGATGATATCACCTTGCAGAATATTCAGGCTAGAACTCGATCTCCAATTATTTGGATGCTGGCAAATATCAATAATGCTTTGCTGCTCGCTACATCCAATAGAAGTGAAGGAGACGTAGGTTATACTACCATGGATGGTGATACCAGCGGAAGTATCTCCCCTATTGCAGCGGTAGATAAATATTTTATACTTCATTGGTTGCGCTGGGCAGAAAAAAATCTCGACAGGCCAGGATTAGCTTTAGTGAATTCTCTGCAGCCTTCAGCTGAATTAAGGCCGGCTGAAAGGACTCAAACTGATGAAAAAGATTTGATGCCTTACTCGCTGATTGTAGAAATAGAAAAACTCGCAATAAGAGACCGAAGATCACCTATGGATGTATTTCTGATTTTAAAAGAAGAGATGCAGATAGAAGATCAGATTTTGAAGGGATATATTAAAAAATTCTTTCAACTTTGGTCCAGAAACCAATGGAAAAGAGAGCGATTGGCTCCCTCCTTTCATTTGGATCAATTCAATGTAGACCCCAAAACCTGGTACAGATTTCCAATTTTATCAGGGGGATACAAAGAAGAATTAGAACAATTAGATCAACTTTGACCAAACCTAATTTATGCTCTCTTTTATCTTAAATTATGTAGTGTGGGACCCTAATCCAGCTGTTTTTGCAGGATTTGAAAGACTTCGGTGGTACAGCCTTTTGTTTGCCTTGGGCTTTATTATCTCCCAACAGTTCATGGTTTATTTCTTCAAAAAAGAAGGACATAATGAAGCTTTGGTAGATAAATTGACCATTTACATGGTGCTGGCAACAATCATTGGCGCTCGATTGGGGCATGTGCTGTTTTATGAACCCGAAAAATATTTAAGCAATCCCATAGACATCCTCAAAGTCTGGGAAGGCGGACTTGCTTCCCATGGAGCCGCTATTGCAATCCTTTTTGCACTTTGGCTTTATGCCAAAAAGACTCCTGGACAAAGTTACCTATGGGTGGTTGATCGAATTGTCATCGTAACCGCCATGACGGGTGCTTTGATTCGCTTTGGAAATTTAATGAACTCTGAAATCGGGGGTAAAGACACAGGAACGGACACCGGCATAGTGTATATGAGAGATACCGAAGAGGTTTTGGAAAGCTTGCGGGTTCCTATAGAGTCTATTGATGCCTACAAACCAGAGGATAGGCAAAATGAGCTAACTGGAAATGGTATTGTTCCTGTGAATATTGACATTGTCATCAACAAGGGGAACTTCACTAAGGAAACCTTGGAGTCTACTTTAAGAAGCGATATCAAATACGCATTGACCCAGTTTAATTCCTCCAAAAAGTATTTGGCAGAAGAAGTGGAAACTCCACTAAATCTGACTTTGACTGAGGAGTCTAACCAATATGTCGCCACAGTCAAAACATTTGGCCGAGCCAAGCACCCAACCCAGATTTATGAATCCATTTCTTATTTTATCATTTTCTTAATTTTATTAAGCATTTGGATTAAATATAAAGAGCGGGTTCCTGAAGGTTTGCTTCTTGGTTTATTCTTGATTTCTGTTTTTGGAATGCGATTCGTCTGGGAGTTTTTCAAAGAGAACCAAGTTGAATTTGAAGAGACCATGCAATTCAACATGGGGCAAATCTTGAGTATTCCACTGGTGATTGCAGGAGTACTCCTCGTTTTGAGAGCCTTGAAAAAAGGTATTCCTGCGAAAGAAAATTAAGGTACGGGATCATGTCCATGTCCTCCCCAAGGATGGCATCTGGATATGCGCTTGATCCCCATCCATCCTCCTTTGAGTGGACCATGTTTTAAAATGGCCTCTTTGGTATATTGACTGCAAGTCGGGGTAAATCTACAGCTTGTAGGAAATAAAGGAGAAATGGTGTATTGATATACCAAAACAGGGAAAATGGCAATCTTTCTGATGGCGTCTTTGAGCATGGTTCAAGCGTTTGGAGAGCTCGCTTGTTTAAACCAAAAGTATTGATTCTGAATTCCTTTTGAAACTTAAAATTTCACATATTCTTTTTCTTAGCCTTTCATGGCTAATGCTCAAGCCGGATAAAATCTTTGCTCAGGATACCTCTTTGGCACCTATGGTAGAGTATATCAACGGTTATCCCGACTCAGTGAAGGTCAATAATATTTTCATTATTGGAAATGAAAAAACTCAGAAGAATATCATTTTAAGGGAGTTGGACTTTACTACCGACTATTATTATGACTGGAATACTTTTTTGGAAATTATCCAGGCTGACCAAAAGAAAATCTACAATCTCAGACTTTTTACCTCAGTTGAAATTACGCCTTTAATGAGCGGGAATAACGAAGTGGAAGTACTCATAGCCGTCAAAGAAAGGTGGTATATCCTACCCTCTTTGATTTTTGAGTTGGCGGATAGAAACTTCTCAGAATGGTGGACCAACCAAAATCGGGACTTCTCAAGAGTTAATTTTGGGCTACGTTTATCTCATGCCAATGTAGGAGGAAGAAATGAAAAGCTTCGATTTGCCGGCCAGCTGGGTTTTACCAGAGCATTGGATGTGCTTTACAGCAAACCATATATTGATAAAAAACAAAAGCACGGGATTGCAGCTCAAGTAACATTTTTTGAGCAGAAAACTATTCCACTCAGATCCAGCAACAATAAACAAGTCTTCTTCTCCAATGAGCAAGAAGATGTTTTGAGAAAAAACTTTGGATTAGCCCTTAGATACACATACAGAAGGACTTTTTATAATTTTCACTTCTTCAATTTGGGTTATAATAATACCAGAATAGATCCCGAGGTTCTTTTACAAAACCCGAATTATTTCCAGCATAACTCTAATTCTCTTAAGTATTTATACGCCACGTACACCTTTAGACATGATAAAAGGGATAATGTAGCTTACGCCACGGATGGGGAATTATTGCAGGTTTCGGCAACCAAATACGGGATTTTTAGAACAGAAAATCTGGACGAGATTGAGGTGAATTGGACCATGAATCGATATTGGAAGCTAAATGAGAAATTTCATTTTGCGAGTGGGTTAACGGCCAACTGGTTTCTCAGTCAATCTCAGCCCTATACTCTGGTTAGGGGTATCGGTTACAACCCTAACTTCATTCGTGGATATGAACTCAATGTAATTGAGGGTCAGCAACTCTACGTGCATAAGAATAGCTTTAGATGGAAATTTATCGATTGGGAATATGATATCTCTAGCGTTGTACCTCTTGAACAATTCAGTACTATTCCTTTTACATTTTATCTCAGTGCCAATTTTGACCATGGATATGTGAAGGATAGAAACAATATCCCTGAAAATGCCTTGTTGACCAATCGATACCTGTTTGGTTACGGATTAGGTATAGACATGGTAGGGTTTTATGATGCAGTTTTGAGGTTTGAATACTCATTTAACAACAATGGAGGCGCCAATTTCTTTTTAAACTTTAAGGCTCCTTTTTAAAAAATATGGATATCCGCTTTCTTACCAGTATTGACAAAAATACGGATTATTGTCTGCTGAAAGGAACAGAATCCGGAAGCTTCGGTCTTCGGTCATCGGTCTTCCAATCTGTCAAGCAAGGAAAATAAAGCAACTGGCATGATTACGGATAATCAGATTAAAAAAAAGAATTTCCTGATTCAAACGTAAAAGTTAGAATTTTTATAACTAACTTATCATTAGATTTTCTTTCTGTACCACAGCAGTTTGGGTAAACCATTTTTAAACCCTAGCCTGAAAGAACAAGGTTTAGCTCAAAGTTTAAGGAAAAGAAAATATCTGTCTGAATTCTGTCAGAACTTTTAAAAAATAATTTCAATCCTATGAGAAAGGGATTTTTTTTCTTCTTCTTTTTCAGTTCCATACAGCTGACTTTAGCTCAAATGGATCCCTTGACCCAAGTGCATGGAGCCAGCAATCAAGCTTTGGGAAACATTCGAGTTCATCATTCTAACGTTTGGTCCATTTTCAACAATGTGGGCGCTTTGGACAGAATTTTAAGTTCAGAAATCCTTGGAGTAGGCTTTGATCACAGATATGGTTTAAAGGAACTCACGACCTTAAACCTCGCCGGAGCATTTAGATCCCAAAAGGGCACTTTCGGAATTGGGATTAGCCGGTTTGGAGGTAAATTATTTAATCAGCAAACATTTAACCTGGGGTATTCCAACACCTTGGGAATTGCCAGTATTGGAATCAAAGCCGAATGGTTTCAAACCCAAATTGAGAATTTTGGCTCGGCAGGTAGCTTATTGATTAGTTTGGGCGGGGTAGCAGAACTATCCCCCAACCTATTTCTAGGGGCTCATATCAGCAATATCAATCGAGGAAAAATCAGTCAGGATAGCGAAAGTCGCCTTCCCACAGCCGTTCAGATGGGATTGGAATACAGGCCCTTGGAAAGCTTAAGTTTATTTTTTGAAGTGGAAAAGGACATTCAAATTCAGCCAATTACTAAGCTTGGAATTGCCTACTCGCTTCAAGATTTTCTGGTCCTTCGGTCCGGAGTAAACACCAACCCCTCACGCTTATTTTTTGGTTTGGGAGTTTTACCCGGCAAAATTCAATTCGATTATTCTTATGGGCAAAATTCCGCCTTAGGAAGTACGCATCACCTTAGTTTGGGATATAAACTGAGAGACTAATGCGGGCATTTGGATTTTCTATAGTGCTGTTGTCTTTCATTTTGACTAATCCAGTTTATGGACAGGCTCCTCCACGAGCTAATTTTAACTTAGATGAATTAATCGAACGATTATTCCCGGTCCAAGATGATGATTTAGATTATGAGAGTATTTACGAGGTTCTTTTTCAGCTTTACCAAAACCCCATTGATATCAACAAAGCAGATATGGAAACCTTACAGTCCACATTTCTGCTTAACCCTCTTCAAATCAATGAATTTCTCCAATACCGAGCTGAGATGGGTCCTTTTTTATCACTTTATGAATTGCAAGCGATTCCGGGATTTGATCAGGCAAACATAGAATCATTGCTTCCTTTTCTGACCTTGAATCCTTCTATCAAACGGGAAAAATCCTTTTGGAAAAGAGTCTCTGAAGAAGAACAAGCCTATCTGATTTTCAGAACTCGCAGAGTTTGGGAAACCAGGAGAGGATTTACAGCCCCTGATACCAGCTCAACAGGAAGAATAAGCACTCGCTATTTGGGCGACCCTAATGATATTTATTTACGATGGAGAATTCAGCATGCCAAAGATTTCAGCATGGGAATGACATTGGATAAAGACCCTGGCGAAAAATTCACCTGGGATCCCAAAACCGCCCGATATGGATTCAATTTTCTTTCTTTTCACTTAACCAGATATCAAGTGGGAAAATGGAAAACCATTTCTCTGGGAGATTTTCAGGCTTCATTTGGACAGGGATTAGTATTTGGAGCCGGATATTCCCTGGGAAAGGGAGCGGAGACGGTGCCCACTGTAAGAAGAAGTTCAGTAGGCATAATCCCTTACACTGCAGCACTTGAGTTTGGATTTTTCAGGGGAATTGGATCTACCTATACTCATAAGAACTGGGAATTCAGCTTCATTGGATCCTTTGCTCCCAAAGACGGAAGATTGGCAGAATCACTTGATAGTTTAAATCGGGAGGAATTCAGGATCAGTTCTTTCAATCAAAGTGGCCTACATCGCACCCCAAGCGAGCTTTCTACAAAAAATCAATTTAAAGAGCTCAGTTTAGGAGGAAATATCCAATTGAAAGTCCCTAATAAAAGACTGAACTCCGGAGTCAACTTCTTACATACCTCCTTCGATAATGAATGGATAAGAGATCCAAAACCCTACAATCAATTTGAGTTTGCCGGAAAAAGCAATCAAGTTGGAAGCGTCTATCTCAATTACAATTGGAGAAATTTTTTCCTTTTTGGAGAGACTGCCTATTCCAGTTCAGGTGGAAACGGTACGGTCTTAGGGTTTATCAGCAGCCTGAGCAATCGTTTGGACTTTTCTTTTTTATGGAGAAATTACGATCGAAACTTCCACAGCTTTTATGGCAATGCATTTTCCGAAAATACCAGGCCTATCAATGAGCGTGGAACCTATTTAGGTTTAGAATTCCGTCCCAACAAAGTATGGAAGATCAATGCTTATTATGATTTATTCAAATTTCCTTGGCTGAAATACAGAGTGTATGCACCTTCAGCAGGTCATGAGTGGCTTGCAAGAATTACTTATAGACCCACTAGGACACTCACGACATTAATTCAATTCAGGGAGGAACAAAAAGATAGAAATGCATCTGACTCCGGAGAGCCTAATCTCCCTTATCTTGTGCTGCCTATCAAAAGATCGAATGGCATCCTAAGCTTGGAGTATCAACTGAGCAAGGAGGTTTTTATTCGTTCTCGCATACTTTGGTCACAAGTACAGATGGATCGTCTCAGAAGTAATGGCTTTCTTATTCTTCAGGATTTTAAATGGGATAAAAACAGATGGAAATTTACTGCCCGCTATTCGCTTTTTGACACTGATGATTATGATAGCAGGTTGTTTGCGTTTGAAAATAATGTGCTTTGGACTTTTTCAATTCCAGCTTTTTTTGGACAAGGACAGCGAAGTTATTTAGTAAGCGAGTATACCGTAAACTCTCAAATTAGACTGTATTTAAGGATAGCACGAACAAGCTATACTGACCGTGAAAGAATAGGCTCTGGACTCCAAACTATTGAAGGATCCACACTTACCGAAAGTAGTTTTTTGATCCGGTATTTATTTCACAGGTAATTTTCCATCAATGGCTGAAAGAAGCCATCCTTTTTTGATAATTTGAGGGCTAAGTTTGAATCTGTTATAGCCACTTCATTTGGAAGTTTTTAACAATTGGAATCCACTATTGAATCGGTTATCACAGCAGATAATTCAAAGAAAAAAATAAACTCTAATCACGTGAAAAGATTACTGACCACCACCCTAATTCTATTACTCCTTGTTTTTCAAATTCAGGCACAAAATCTTGATTTGGGAAAACTCTCCAAAAAAGACGGCTTTGTCACCTTCTATCTAGATGAAGAAAAAGGAAAAATTTACCTGGAAATAGACAAACTTGATCACGAATTTCTTTATGTAAGTTCTCTCACAGCAGGTGTAGGATCAAACGACCTGGGATTGGATCGCGGTCAGTTGGGAGACACCAGAATCGTAGAATTCAGAAGATCAGGAAATAAGGTTCTCTTGGTTCATAAAAACTATGATTACCGAGCTTATTCAGATAATCCTTATGAGGTCAAATCCATTCAGGATGCATTTGCCGAATCCGTTTTATGGGGATTTGAAATCAGCCAAAAAAATGGAGATAAGCTAATTGTAGATGCTACCTCCTTTTACATGCAGGATACCCATGGAGTGGCAGACAGGCTTAATCAAAGAAGACAGGGAAGTTATAAAGCAGACGCTTCCCGATCTGCATTGTACTTTCCTATGACCAAAAACTTCCCGAAAAACACGGAAGTTGAAGCCATAATAACCCTCACAGGAAATGCTACTGGAGCCTTGATAAGATCAGTTACTCCTAGTCCAGATGCAGTTACCGTTAGACAAAGACACTCATTCATTGAGTTGCCTGATGATCAATACGAGCCAAGAGAATTTGATCCAAGAGCCGGATTCTTTTCCATCAGCTACATGGATTTCACGACTCCAATTTCAGAGCCTATCGTTAAGCGTTTTATATCCAGACATAGATTAGAAAAGAAAGACCCGAAAGCAGCGGTTTCAGAGGCAGTTGAGCCGATTGTGTATTATTTGGATCGTGGTACACCTGAGCCTGTGGCATCTGCCTTGATCGAAGGCGGAAATTGGTGGAATCAAGCCTTTGAAGCAGCGGGATTTAAAAATGCCTTTAGAGTTGAATTGGCGCCTGAAGGAATGGACTTGATGGATGTAAGGTACAATGTGATTCAGTGGGTGCATAGATCTACCCGTGGCTGGTCATATGGTAGTAGCGTCAGAGATCCTAGAACAGGCGAAATCATCAAAGGTCATGTTTCTTTGGGTTCACTTCGTGTAAGACAGGATTATTTGATTGCTCAAGGTTTACTTCAGCCCTTTGAAGATGGAAAACCTGCCGATCCAAAAATGCTGGAAATGGCACTTGCAAGATTAAGACAATTATCTGCCCATGAAATTGGACATACTATTGGTTTGGCTCACAGCTACGCGACCTCCGCAGTAGGTAGGGTTTCAGTAATGGATTACCCCTATCCTTTAATTACTCAAAACGCTCAGGGTGAATTGGACCTGAGCAATGCTTATGATGATAAAATAGGGGCATGGGACAAGTGGGCAATAACCTATGGGTATGGATATCCTTCTCAAGGTCAGACTGAAGAGACATTTTTGAAAAACACCTTGGAAAAAACTTATGCTGAGGGGTACGAATTTATTACTGACTCTGATTCTAGGGACCCAAGTGGAGCCCATCCACGGTCGCATTTATGGGATAATGGCGAGTCTGCTCCCAAAGAATTGATGCGAATGCTAGGCATCCGATCCAATAAACTCAAAACCTTTGGTTTAAATGCCATTCCTGATGGTACGCCGGAAGCTTTACTTGAAGAAGTTTTGGTACCTCTTTATCTCATGCACAGATATCAAGTTGAAGCCACCAGCAAGTTGATTGGAGGTTTGGATTACACATACAAAGTCAAAGGCGATAATCAAAAAAGACATCAGTGGATTACAAAAGATGCTCAGATGGAAGCATTAAATGCATTGCTATATACCATTTCCCCAGATCAGTTGGAAATCCCAGGTGATATCCTTTCTCTAATTCCACCAAGACCCTATGGTTATGGGAAAACTAGAGAAACATTTGTTTCAAGAACTGGACCTGTTTTCGATCCGATAGCTCCAGCTGAAAGCGTTGTAGATTTAACTTTCAGCTTCCTTTTCGAATCCGGCAGAGCTAACCGCATTTACCTACAGGGCTTACAAAGCACTAATCTTCCCGGGTTTTCACAGGTTTTGGATCAAATCTCAGATCAGGTATTTACAGCAAATTTACCGGCAGGTTTGAAAGGCGAAATCAAACTGATGACAGAGTCCAAATTGGTAGATCAGCTTATCTCCTTGGCTAAAAACAAAGAAGTTTCCAACACAGTAAGAGCATTAGTGAGATCAAAATTAGGCACGCTTTCCAGTGGGAATGCTAAGCTTACTGCTAGAAGCGGCAGTCCATTATTGGCAGCTCACTCTAAATATCTGGAAGATAAAATTTCAGCATTTCTAGAATTGCCTGAAGAACTCACAGTTCAGGAAAGTCTTAAAGTTCCAGACGGAGCACCAATCGGCTCAGATATCATGAGCTGTGATATGGATTATTAAATCTTCCCTTGGGGCTGTCTCGAAAGTGATTTTGTCACATTGAGCGAAGTCGAAATGTTGGCCATTATGGTAGAAACGGCCTTCGACTCAGATCAGACTGACATTAGAACGAATATGAGACAGCCCCTTTTCTTTTTCATTTTTTCTTCTTTCGTTTATCGATCCGGCACAATTAAGTAACTTAGAGTTTGCTTTTAAAAACCTGAGTTTGGAGGAACCAAAGAATCAGGAGACTGTTATTTACCCGAATAAAAATCTAAAAAATGAGTAACCCACTTTTGAGAGAGTTCAATACTCCATTTGATACAGCACCCTTTGATAAAATTAAAACTGAACACTTTATGCCGGCGATCCAGGAAGGAATCCGTCTGGCTAAAGAAGAAATCGAGTCCATTAAGTCTCAAGCCTTGCCAACTTTTGAAAATACTATTGAAGCACTCGACCTAGCAGGCAAAAAATTGGGGATTATTTCGGGAATTTTCTTTAATCTCAACTCAGCTGAGACCTCGGATGAAATCCAAAAATTGGCAAGAGAAATATCTCCTCTCCTAACTCAGCACAGCAATGATATTCTTTTAGACAAGGATTTATTTCTGAGAGTTCAGCAAATTTTCAAGCAACAGGATGAACTCAAACTTAGCCCTGAACAAAAAACTTTACTGGAGAAAACATATAAGGCATTTGTACGAAACGGTGCCAATCTATCTGATGAAGATGCAGATAAACTGAGAAAAATTGACCAGGAATTGGCCCAATTATCTCTGCAGTTTGGAGAAAATGTATTGGCAGAAACCAACAAGTTTGTACACTTTGTATCTGAAGAATCTGAAGTAGAGGGACTTCCAGAAAGTATCAAAGAGGCTGCAGCACAGACAGCTGAAGAAAAAGGGAAAGCTGGACAATGGGCATTTACTTTGGACTACCCTTCCTACATCCCTGCCATGACCTATCTGAAAAACAGGGAGTTGAGAAAAAAACTTTTCATCGCATATAATACCAAGTCTTCTAAGGGCGATGAACTTGACAATCAGGAGACGATCAAAAAAATCCTAAATCTCCGTCATCAAAGAGCTCATTTGCTGGGTTATTCTTCACATTCTCATTTTGTATTGGAGGAGCGTATGGCCAAAAGTCCAAAGGCAGTGATGGATTTTTTGGAGAACTTACTGGTTCAGGCGAAGCCAAAGGCTGAAGAGGAACTAGAGGAGCTCAGCAAGTTTGCAAATGATCTGGATGGTTTGGAAAGATTGGAAAAATGGGACTTCGCCTATTATTCCGAACTTTTGAAAAAGGAAAAATATGAATTGGACGATGAGCTCCTTCGCCCATATTTCCAGTTGGAAAATGTCATTGATGGAGTTTTTCAAACTGCCGGAAAACTATACGGTCTTAAATTCAAAGCCAATCAAGAAATTCCAGTTTACCATAAAGACGTCACAGCCTACGAGGTCCAGGATCTTCAAGGCAATCATATTTCCGTTTTTTATGCGGATTTCTTCCCAAGACCTGGAAAGAGAAACGGGGCATGGATGACCAGCTACAAGGGGCAATTCAAGTTAGAAGGGAAAGACCAAAGACCTCATGTGTCCATAGTCTGCAATTTCACCAAACCTACTAAGAGTAAGCCAAGCCTTTTAACTTTCAATGAGGTCACTACCCTTTTCCATGAATTTGGACATGCTTTGCATGGAATGCTTGCAAATAGTAAGTATGAGTCCTTATCGGGAACTAGTGTGTTTTGGGATTTTGTTGAGCTTCCATCTCAGATTTTCGAAAACTGGTGCTATGAAAAAGAGTGTTTGGATTTGTTTGCCAAGCATTATGAAACCGGAGAAAAAATCCCTGAAGATTTGATCGAAAGAATCAAAAAAGCTTCAAACTACTTACAAGGCTATCAAACGGTAAGACAGATCAGTTTTGGGCTTTTGGACATGGCCTATCATAGCCAGGATCCTTCTCAGATTGAGGATATTTTTGATTTTGAGAAAGAGGTAATGAAAAAAACAGAATTGCTTCCATCTGTTCCGAATACTTTGATGAGCACTGCATTTTCACACATATTCCAGGGAGGCTATTCATCTGGCTATTACAGTTATAAATGGGCCGAAGTATTGGATGCCGATGCATTTGAGCTATTTCAGGAAAAAGGAGTTTTTGATGAGGAAACGGCCAAATCATTCCAAAAGAATATTTTAGCAGCTGGAGGAACCGAGCATCCTTCAATTTTATACAAAAGATTCAGAGGAAGAGACCCACAGCCGGATGCTTTGATGCGGAGAGCTGGGTTAGTGAAAAAGCAGTAGTTCTTAATTTTATTAAACAGAGAAATACGATTTAAATGAGCATCAAGAAGCTTGAAATTCCGACTTATCTGAGTGCTTTATCCGTGATGGTCTTCATCATCGTATTGACCTTCTTTTTGATTGTCGGAAAAAGCCTTTTGATCCCTCTTTTTCTAGGTGGGTTCTTCGCAATCCTTTTTACTCCTTTCAGCAATTGGATGGAGAGTAAGAAAGTACCGAAAATTCTATCTTCGGTCATCTCTCTATTATGCATGACCTTAATTGTGGGAGGTCTTTTATCATTTATTGTTGGGAATGTGGCCTCATTTACCAGTGACTTCGATGATGTCACGAGTAAAATAAATACCTATGCCCAGCGAATAGACGAGTGGACCCAATCCACTTTTCAAATGGACTATGAGATAAGAAATAAAGCCAATACGGATTATCTCAAAGGAGTACTTAAAGAAAATAGCTCTAGCATTTCAGATTTCGCCATGAAAACTGTGGGATCTCTTTCGGGATTGGTTCTTATACCAGTTTTCATGTTCTTTTTTCTGCTGTATAGGCATCATTTGACTCAAATGATGATCATGATCTATAGAGATAGGGATCCCAACTTGGTTAAAATGCGAATTACCAGTCTAAGAAAGGTCATTCTACACTATATCGTCGGCGTGGGAAAAGTCATGATCATCTTGGCTATTCTGAATATTTCGGCCTACTCAGCATTGGGAATCAAACATGCAATCTTCTTCGGTGTACTAGGGGCATTATTGAATATCATACCCTATGTAGGCCCCTTTTTCGGAGTTCTCCTGCCCGTTATTTATTCCTTTTTGACAAAGGACAGTTTGTTTTATCCGGTTGCTGTGATTGTTTGTTACCAAATTATTCAAATGCTGGAGGGCAACTTTCTAACTCCAAAAATTGTAGGAGGAAATGTTAACCTCAATGCCTTCATCACTTTTTTGGGTTTATTAATTGGTGGAACAATTTGGGGAGTTGCTGGTATGATATTGGTAATTCCTGCAATGGCGATCTTACGTGAAATATTTGATTTGAGCGAAACGACCAAGCCATTTGCTTACCTCATGGGTGAGGAAAAAGAAAAGACAGAAGAAAATGAAAAGCCTGAAGCTGAAAATGAAAGTTCAGAATAACATACTAACCCTAATTTTGATCCTTTTTTTAATTGGTTGCGATTCTGATGAAGACAGAAAGGGTCGCTTCCTTTTGAAAGGGAATGAAAAATTGGAAGAAAATGATCCTAAATCAGCTTTAGGATTTTACCAGGAAGCATTGGATATTGATTCCACTTATGCAGATGCCTGGTTCAATAAGGCAGTGGCTCATTTACAATTAAACCAGCTGGAAGAGGCTATTGCAGATTTTTCCCAAGCCATCAGATACAAAAACAATTATGTGGACGCTTACTTCCAAAGAGGACTGAGTTATTTGGATAATGGAGAATTTTACAAAGCCCGAACCGATGCCGAATGGATGACTACAAACAACTCGGATAATTGGCAAGGCTTCTTTTTAAGTGGCTTGGTAGCAGAAAAACTGGAGGATTATGAACTTGCTCTCAATTCTTTTCAAAAAGCATTGGAGCTTAATCCTGAAAATTCAGATCTATTAGTCAACCAGGCTACGATTTATTATTACCAAGATGAGTATGCTAAAGCTTCAGAATTATTGGATAAAGCGGAGCAGATAAATCCAAATGAACCTAATCTTCACAATCTAAGGTCTATGATTTCCTTTGATGAAGGAAATTATCAGTTGGCCTTAAATGCTGTAGAAAAAGCGATAAGCCTCAACAATAGAGAAGCCTATTATTATAACAATAAAGGATTATACCTTCTATTCTTAGGAAATAAAGAGGAAGCCTTGGACCTAATCAATCAAAGTCTTCAGATGAATTCTAATAATCCTTTTGCTTTGAGAAATAAGGGGATTTATTATGTTATGACAGGAGATAAAATATCTGCTTTGTCGTATTTGAAAGAATTGTATGAAGATTATCCTGAGATGGATTTACTAGAAGAATACTATCAAAAAGCGCTAGAACTTTAATTTTTCTCAGAAATTACTTCCTTGATTTTCTTGAGGAGTTCAGCTGCGTCGATTGGCTTTGCTACAAACCCGTCGAAGCCACATTCTTCTATTTTCTCCATGATTTCCAGTTTGGCTGCAGCTGTTAAAGCTATGACGGGAGTATCAATATTTTTCTTAATCTCTTGAGTGGCTTCAAAGCCGTCCATAACTGGCATTTGAATATCCATCAAAATACAATCGTATTGATGATCTTTCAGGATCTCAACAGCCTGAGCTCCATCTCCCACTCTATCAAAAGTATACCCCCACTTCTTGATGATTTTCCCCAATACCAAAGCATTGACATCGTTATCCTCTGCCATCAACAAATGAAGCTTTGAAAAGTCCTGAGTTGAACCTGTAACAGGCTTCTCCACTTGAACTTCCTGATCAGAAACTTCAAGGTCTAGTTCAAAGAAAAATCGGGAGCCCTTACCTACTTCAGATTCCAAAGCAATGGTGCTTCCCATCAGATTTAATAATTTTCTGGTAATAGAGAGTCCTAGGCCAGTTCCTCCGTATTTGGTGCTGAAAGTTGGCTTTACCTGATCGAAATCGTTGAAAATCTTCGTTTGATTTTCAGGTGCGATTCCGATTCCCGTATCTTTTACTTCAAAATATACTTTGGCTCTGCCACTCTTTAAATCCTGAAGCTTGATGCTGACATCCACATTTCCTTCATGAGTAAACTTGAGAGCATTGGTTATCAAGTTATTCATGATTTGAGAGAGTCTGGTTTTATCGCCATTTACCCTCATGTCCAAACCTTCGGAGAGATGGAGTTGCAAATCATTTTTACTATCTCTCGCATGGAAAGACAAGCCTTTCATCACCTGCTCCACCAAATTTCTCAAATTGAAAGGTGCTTTTTCGATAGTCAGTTTGCCTGCTTCGATTTTTTGGAAATCAAGCAAATCATTGATCATGATGATCAGATTCTCAACAGCAAAGTTAATCGTATTTAAAGCACTCTTCTGGGAGGTATTCGGATTTTCCTGCAATAAGGAATAAACGGATCCTGAAATCGCATTCAATGGTGTTCTCAACTCATGGCTGATCATAGACAGGAAGTCAGACTTGATTTGACTGGCTTTTTCCGCTGTTCTTCTCGCTTCGTCGAGCTTGGACTCAAATTCTTTTTGTTGGCTGATATCTGTTAAATAACCATACCAGACCATATCTCCATTTTCCAGTGCCTGAGGCCTTGCTGCGCCTAATACCCAGCGGTAACCTTCGGAATCAGAATTATTCTTTACCCTAAATTGACATTGCCACGGCTCTCCTTTTCTAGCAGATGCAACCGAAGTCATGATCACCTGTGGCAAATCATTGGGATGCACTCTGGAAATAGCTCCTGAAATGTCTTCAAACTTTTCAATTTCAGTCTGAGTAAGTCCTAAAACCGAAGCAATTCCTCTGGAAAGGAATGAGAAGCTCATTTTTCCGTTTTGATCCAAAACCAATTGGTAAAGACCTCCTGGAACTTGCTCAGTCAAATTCATTAAGAAATCACTGCTTTCCTCCAAGGTCTTTTCAAGTGTCACCTTTTCGGAAATATTTCTTAATGAAAGAACTACAAAGCTTTCCTCTTTCTCTTGCAAAGACTTAGCGGCTACCTCTAAAGTGAGTTGCTTGCCCAAATTACTAATCAGTAATGTGGAGAATCGTCTGGAACCTTCCTCGTTTGCTGGTATATCAATCCAGTCTTTCCACTCATCACTCTCTTCAAAAAGTACATTGAGATCACTCAAATGCTCAAATTCCCTGTTCTCTTCTACTCCCAAAAGTTTTTTCGCCTCTTCATTGCAGAGGTAGATTTCCCCACCCGGTCGAGCTACAAGCATCGGGTCTGGGGAGCTTAAAAGAATATTTTTGAGCAGTTCTCCTGATCTCTCAATATTTTTCTTTTCAGAAAGATCAGATAATACGCCCAACCAAAAACCTGTTCCCTGAATGGCATCGTGGTATTCCGCCACAACCCCCAATTCAGATTCAAGTAATTCAAATTCCAACTTTTTCTCGCTCCTTTTATCGGTCAGTTTCTCTGAAAAGGAATTTTCAAAATTGACTTTTAGATCCTCCTGCTTTTCAAAAATTAGGTTGGCAACCGCATCGTATTCAAATGAAGAGCTCTCGGGATCAAAAGACCATGTAGCTACTCTAGCTAATTCCGAACCTTTTTTTCTAAGCTGATTGAGTCTTTTTGTTTTTACAGATTCACTGTAAAACTCAGTTTTATCCCTCCCTATTAAATAAAAATATTCAGCCGTAAACTGGACTGAAAACTCTAAATACTTATATGAACCATCTTTACATTTTACCCGTGATTCAAAGAAACCAAGTTCATCCTGCTTTCGCTTACTCTTCCAAAATGATCTGATTTTTTCTAAATCCTCTTCATGCAGATAGGGACATAGACTGGTATTCATCAATTCGGCTGGATCATATCCCAGAATTGGTTTAACTGCAGCATTAAGATAAGTCAGGAAATCATGCTGCCCGATAGCGATTAGATCTAGTCCATTTTTGAAAAACTGCTGAATCTCCCGCTTTCCTGGCAGCCCATGAGTTTTTACTTCCTTTCCTTTATAAAACAAAAAGTAATTAGAAGAACTTTCCTGCGGAAGCTCAAGTCGGAAAGAATAATCCTTATCACCATGGGTAAGAATCAGTTCTTCTTTAAAAATGTATGCATTGATATCTAATCCTAAGCCTACAAGATTTCTTTCTTTGAGACTTTCTCCAATAAATTCCTCGAAGGATTCATTGGCATAAAAGATATTGTACGGATAGGTATCATCAGCCAAAAACACCATTTCCGAAGACTCGTAAATGATCTTTTTAAAAGTACTGTTGATACCCCTTTCCTGCATTTGTTTAGGTTTTTGATTGAATTGAAGTCCTACTTTTTTATTCCTAGAATCATCCAATTCATATTCATAGGGTAAACATACAGCAATTTGTATTTCATAGCAAGCATTTTACTTTTCAAACCCAAAAAAATGTTTTAAAAATTATAGAAATAGCCAATTTTTGCCCATAAGCGGGTTCTGAAGCCTTCTTGGAAAAATCCATCTGTTCTATAATCGATACTATATTCAAGTTTTTGCTCTTCATTGATCAATTTTCCTAAGGTAAACACTAGTCTATTTTCCAATTCAAACTCCCCATCCTGCAAACTGAAAATCGGTTCATTGGAGAGTACCAGATAATTTTCGCCCGGATCTAGGGTTTTTCCATCCAAAGGAATATCCAATGCCACTCTATATCTCAACCTCCACTCTAAAGACTCTCCTCGTGTAGTAGTTTGATCCGTCCGAATTCTGTGAGCTATTCTCAAAGATCTTAAACGCTGGAGAAAAGCCATCTGCTGAATAATCCTATTGGCATTTGCACCGTCCTGAATTCTATGAAAAGCACCGATAGCCAAATTGATCACAGGACTTGCTTGCCAACTATAAAAACCCATCAAATCAGTACGGTAATGTCTTACATCCCATTGCTCCCCTTCTCTAGCTGTGTTTCTAAAAAAGGTTTCCTGATTCTCAATCTTAAAATTGACCTTCTTCCCATTCGAAAGACTTTTGGTAACCGCAGCCTCCGGAAAGAATCCAAAGAAAAAAACTTGCTCCTGAGCAAATAGTTTTCCTAAAAACGAAAAAAACAAGAATAAAACGAGAATATACTTTTTGAGAAATAAATTCAAACTCAAACTTCCTCTTGCTATCTTCCTTTTAGAAAAATGGAAAGTCTTATTATTTACAAGTTCTAATTTGGAGACTCTAAAAACTGTCTCAATCACCTCTCCTTTCATCAAAAAATCAGGTTATCCATAATCCTAACTACTACTACCCGCTTGGAAATAAATTTCCCTTGAGCATCAAAGGTAGCCTCCCATATTTGCTCAACACCATCCTTTTCCTTGCCTATATATTCTATCTCATATCGCTCCAGAATATTCTCCACTTCATTCTCATCAAAAAAATCCTCCAAATCATCTGGGTCACCTGAATACTGCCTTTGGATTTTTATCAATTTGAAATCACTGTAGGTTTCCTCCCAGTAAGCAGTAAGGTTTTTTTGAACTTCTGGAAGAATTTCATCCAAAGGCATTTCAATTTCCACGTCCTGAATGATTCCTAAAGAGTCGAACTCCACACTGAAATACCTGCCGTCCTTAAAGAATTTGGCTTCAAAGGAATATCCTGACTCAAAAAACTCTTGATACCATTTAGGCTTTTTTATTTCTTCAAATGCATCATAAAGCCATTCAATTGCAGCTTTAGGAACTTCTTTTTCGTCAACTCTTTTTTCCCTTTCTATTTTCTCCTGTGAAAAACCTAGAACAGGAATCAGACAAACAAAGACTAAAATTAGCTTTCTCACATTATGCATGCTCTAAAAATAAAAAAAACCGTGGTCTTAATAACCACGGTTTCTATAATTAGGGTTGAAAGGAAATTATAAACCAGCTTTGATTAAGTTCAATGCAGATCCGGCCTTGAACCATTCAATCTGTCCTTCATTATAGGTATGGTTTACTTCAATTGTGTCTGAAGAACCATCTGCATGGTGTAAAACAACCTGAAGAGACTTTCCTGGAGCGAATGATTCCAATCCAAGAATATCGATAGAATCATCCTCCAATACTTTATCATAATCGGCAGCATTCGCAAAAGTCAAGGCCAACATACCTTGCTTTTTCAAGTTGGTTTCGTGAATTCTGGCGAAAGATTTCACCAAAATCGCTCTCACCCCCAAGAATCTTGGCTCCATTGCCGCATGCTCTCTGGATGAACCTTCACCGTAGTTTTCGTCTCCGACTACGACAGTTCCTATTCCATGCTGCTTATAATGTCTTTGGGTTGCTGGAACTTCTCCATATTCCCCAGTCAATTGATTTTTTACCTTGTTGGTAGAATCATTGAAAGCATTGACTGCACCGATCAACATGTTATTGGAGATATTGTCCAAGTGACCTCTGAATCTCAACCAAGGACCTGCCATGGAAATATGGTCAGTAGTACATTTTCCTTTTGCCTTAATCAAAAGCTTCAAGCCTTTCAGGTCTGTACCTTCCCAAGCTGGGAAAGATTCCAAAAGTTGCAATCTTTCTGAAGTTGGAGAAACAATCACATCTACTTTGGAACCATCTTCTGCAGGAGCTTGATAGCCCGCATCTTCTACCGCAAAGCCTTTGGTTGGTAATTCCAATCCTTTAGGCTCATCCAGTTTCACTGATTTTCCTTCTTCATTAACCAAAGTATCGGTCAGCGGATTGAAGGTCAAATCACCGGCAATTGCCAAGGCTGTTACGATTTCAGGAGAAGCCACAAATGCGTGAGTATTTGGATTTCCGTCAGCTCGCTTCGCAAAGTTTCTGTTGAAAGAAGTGATAATGGAGTTTTTCTCCTGCTTTTCAGCACCATGTCTTGCCCACTGTCCGATGCACGGACCACAAGCATTTGCTAAAACTACTCCTCCCATTTTTCCAAATGTATCCAAGAAACCATCTCTATCAACGGTGTATCTTACCTGCTCAGAGCCTGGTGTGATGGTGTATTCAGATTTGGCAACCAACTTCTTGTCCACAGCTTGCTGTGCCAATGAAGCAGCACGGGAAATATCTTCATAAGAAGAGTTGGTACAAGAACCGATCAAGCCAACCTCCAATTTTGCTGGCCAACCGTTTTCCTTAACTGCAGCTGCGAATTTAGAAATAGGCCAAGCCAAGTCCGGAGTGAATGGTCCGTTGACATGAGGCTCCAATTCAGAAAGGTTGATTTCAATCACCTGATCGAAGTACTGCTCAGGATTTGCATATACCTCATCATCTCCTGTTAAGTGAGCTGCAATGCCATTAGCCAACTCAGCGATATCAGCTCTGCCAGTTCCCTGAAGGTAAGCGGCAGACTTCTCATCATAACCGAAAATAGAGGTGGTAGCACCAATTTCAGCTCCCATGTTACAGATGGTTCCTTTACCAGTAGCAGAAAGAGATCTAGCACCTTCACCGAAATATTCTACAATTGCTCCGGTCCCTCCTTTTACAGTAAGAATACCTGCAACTTTCAAAATAACATCTTTGGCTGAAGTCCATCCAGACATTTTCCCGGTCAACTTCACACCGATCAGCTTTGGAAACTTCAGTTCCCAAGGCAAGCCTGCCATTACATCACAAGCATCAGCACCACCTACACCGATGGCAACCATTCCCAAACCACCTGCATTTGGAGTATGAGAATCTGTTCCAATCATCATTCCACCAGGAAAAGCATAATTCTCCAATACTACTTGGTGAATAATTCCAGCTCCCGGTTTCCAGAATCCAATTCCGTATTTATTGGAAACTGAAGCTAAAAAGTCGTAAACCTCTCGGTTTTTATCTTTTGCTTTATTCAAATCTTTTTCCGCACCAACTTCTGCCTGAATCAAGTGATCACAGTGAACAGTAGAAGGAACAGCCACCTGATCTCTTCCGGCTTGCATGAATTGCAAAAGTGCCATCTGAGCGGTAGCATCTTGCATGGCAACACGATCCGGCTTAAAATCCACGTAGGATTTTCCTCTTTCGTATGCCTGTGAAGGGGTACCCTCACTTAAGTGTGAATACAAAATCTTCTCTGTCAGGGTAAGTGGCCTACCAACTGCCTTACGGGCAGCAGCTATTCTTTCAGGATAGCGGGCATACACTTCCTTGATCATTTCAATATCAAAAGCCATTGTATTGGATTTAGGTGTGTAAAAGGTTCAAAATTTTCGGTGCAAATATAGGAACTTCAAGCTGAAAAAGATAACCAGACAAAACGTCAAAACAGGGGTTCATCCTTATTTAAAACCATTTTAGACTAGAGTAGCTTCTTTAGAAGAAAAAGTAGACAGAAAAGGCCAAAAAGAGCGTTCCCATCAAAAACAGCCAAGAGGTATACCTGAGTAAATCTCTGGCATTTAAACCGGTAATCGCCAAAAGCGGTAAGGCCCAAAATGGTTGCAAAAGATTACTGATTTGATCTCCGTAAGAAAATACCATGATTAATTTTCCGGAATCTAATCCCAAGGACTTACCAACCTCCATGATTACAGGTCCCTGTACTGCCCACTGACCTCCTCCAGATGGCACCAATAAATTCACAATCGCAGCAGAGAATAAAGTCAATACTGGAAAAAAGGACTGGCTGGTGGTTTCCAGAAAGAAAAGCGAAACAGATTCCAATAATCCAGAATATGTCACCAAACCCAAAATCCCCGCATAGAATGGAAACTGAATGAAAATATCTACCGAACTCTTGATTCCTTCCGTAGTTGCTTCAGTAAAACTTTGAAGATTTTTATACAGGAATAGTGTAATTCCAAAAAGGAGAAAATTCACCAAGTTTAAATTCAGAAAACCTAGTCCTAAAGCATCCAATTTTAAAAACTGTAAGCCAAAAACAAGAAGAATCAAAAGCCCTGTCCACCTAGCCAAATTCCCAATTTCACCTTGAGAAATTGGTCTAAGTGGATGGCTATAAGTGGGTTTATGATAGGGATAATCTTTGCGGGAAAGAAAAATCAAGGTCACTAAGAAAACCAAGATTAATCCGCCTGTCATTGTCACATTGAAACTGGTAAAAAGTGTTTCTGATACTGAAACAGTACCAATTTGATTGGCTAAAAAATGTCCTTCTTCAGCGACTTTTAAAGGTGCGGAAGCTGAAAGCCCTCCATGCCAAACTGCCATTCCCAAATACCCGGAAGCTCCTAATAATGCTGGATTGATTTTAATCCCTTTATCTTCCATGGCCAAATAAACAAACCTTGCCAATAATGCTCCAATGATCAATCCAAAGCCCCAGTTTAAAAGTCCCGCTACCATGGTGATAGAGGCAGTGAACAAGATTGCATAGAGAGGGCTGGAAGGGATCTTCGAAATCTTTCTCAAATAAGCATGGATAGGTTTAAAAATAGCTATGGCATAGCCAAAAACTAAAATCATCATCATCTGCATGGTGAAATCCAATAAACTGAAAAAGCCATCTTTCCAGAAATTCAGGGATTGTAAGATGCTATCCCCTGCTGATTGCCCCTCTCCTATCAAATTGAAAACAGCTATCAGGAAGCAGAAAAGGCTTAAGGCCAAAACAATGCTAAAAGGTGAAATAATTGAGGCTTGATTTTTTTCTGATTTCAAAGATTTTGAGTTTATTAGTTAGACCGGTAAAGTAGCATCTTTTGAGTACTCACCCAAAATTTAAAATACTGCTACCTCAATTCGCTGAATGCAAAAATAAATGGAATTTATCCACAACGCATTTTCAATCTCATTAATCATTTCCAGTCTTCTGGTAGGTGGGCTTTCAATATACATCGCTTTTAAACTAAGTGATTCAACCAGGTGGATGGCTCTGACCATGTTTTTAATGACTATCTGGGGATTTTTCTACGGATTAGAGCTGGCAAGCAACAGTTTGGATCAAATGATCAATCTAATTTATCTTGAATATATTGGCATATCGTTCATCCCTGCCTCCTGGATAGTATTTTCTTTGATTTATACCGGGTATAAAAAATGGTTGAGACCCCTAATTCTCATTCCGGTTTTTTTAATACCTGTTACCACATTTTTGATGGTATTGACCAATGGTCACCATCATCTACACTACAGCTCAGTCGGTATTTCTAATTCCGGCCCCTTTCCTTTGTTGGAATTGGAAGTTGGGCCTTGGTATTTAGTACATACCTTTTATTCGTATATTGCTTTTCTTTTGGGTACTTTAATCTTGTGGGGAAGATTTAAGAATGCTGACCCCCTTTATCAAACTCAAAGTATTTTTCTGATTGCCTCAGGTCTTTTTCCTGTCATTTTCAACCTTCTTTATCAAACAGGGGTAATCAAGCCATTTTCAGAAATAGACCTGACGCCATTTGCATTCCTTTTCACCTACATAATATTGGGGTTTGCCATCATCAGGTATCAACTTTTCAGCTTGAAACCAGTAGCCCAAAATCGGATTATGGAGTCCCTGACTGTGGGAGTATTGGTTTTTGACGGCAATGAAAAATTAATCGATTTCAATCCGGCTACTAAACAGTTTCACCTCGATCCAGGCAAAATAAAAATTGGCGTTGCTGCATCTTCTTTGTTTTACGACAATGAAGCTATTTATAACATCATCCGAAATGTAGAAGAAAAAATAATTTTGATCAATACAGTAAAAGATGGACAAGAGTTAAACTTACGGGTAAAATCAAT
Organism: Algoriphagus sp. UBA3586; assembly: GCF_002376385.1. Lineage (NCBI taxonomy): Bacteria > Pseudomonadati > Bacteroidota > Cytophagia > Cytophagales > Cyclobacteriaceae > Algoriphagus > Algoriphagus sp. UBA3586. The sequence goes on from NZ_DFMT01000033.1 coordinate 68,317, forward strand.
CCCCATGCTAGATAAGACCTCAGGGTTTTACGGTGTAATTATACTTTTAGATGATCAGACCGATCAACTAAAAGTAAATAAACAGCTAAGGCAACAGGCGAATGATTTGATTCAGCTGAACGAGCTAAAAGACAAATTTTTCAGTATTATTTCCCATGATTTGAAAGGTCCTATTTTCGGTGTTAAGGAGTTAATCCATATGACCCAAAGTAATATTATCAGTAAGGAAGAATTTTACACTATGCTTCCTGAAGTTTCCAAAAATATGGAGCAAGTAGCCATTCTTTTGGAAAACTTATTGGCTTGGGCAAGCAGTCAGTTAAGAGGGGAACATATTCAAATCCAAAATTTTAATATCGTCACTTTACTTACGCAGCAGCAAAAATTATTGGATAGAATAGCCCGGGAGAAAAGAATTGAAATCATACTGGAAAGTGAAGAGATCATAGAAATTTTAGCAGACCGTAATATGATTGATTTGGTGTAGAGAAATTTGATCAACAATGCCGTAAAATTCTCCTCAGCCGGTGGCAAAATAAAACTGACCGCAAAAAGACTATCCAAAGAGGTCAAAGTCTGTATAAAAGATTCTGGAGTAGGTATTTCAAATGAAAACCTGAAAAAAATCAGAGAGGGAATTTCATTTACGACCAGAGGTCTGAATAATGAAAGCGGAACTGGCCTTGGTTTGGTTTTGGTGAGAGAATATGTTAAAAAGAACAATGGTAAACTTGAGGTAGATTCTATTTTAGGAGAAGGAACTACCTTCTGCCTTTATCTTCCTCTCAGCAATTAATCTTCCAAGTTTGTTAAAAACTCTAAGGTATCCACTCCATCTGCATAATCCCAAAGTTCTGGCATTTGAGCTTGGCCAAAAGGGACGCTTGCAATTCCATGATCAATATTCCCCACCACGCACTGGATTTTAGAACTGAGGCTATCTATTTTTCCAGTTAAAGCTTCCTTGGATGAATACAATTCATAATAGAGAACAGCTATTGGAGAAACGAGATCTTGGCTTTCCTTCAGGATCAAAAAACCATTATCCAAATGCGAATCTTGATTAACGAGGTAAATGGACTTGTTGTAATCGTAATTATTCAAGTATTTATAATGCTCTGCCTTTTCAGCGAAAATCTGAAGTTCTTTCAATAATTGCTGCAATTGCTCTTCATTTCTGATGAAAATTTTCGAGACATTTCTACATCCCAAACCATAATAGCTAAAAATATCTTTGCCTAAGTTGACTAAGTCATCCCGATTTTCATCCCCTTCCAAGATGGCTACCGAAGTTCTGTTTTGCCGAATAACTGATGGATATTTTCCGAAATAGTAGTTGAAATATCTGGCGGAATTATCTGAACCTGTAGCGATGTAGGCGTCTTTGTTCTTCAACATATCACTGAATTCAATCAGATTTTCGAATTCAGGTTCGAGTTGGATCAATTGCTGCAAAAGCCACTTCATAAGGACTTCATCTGCAGAACTTAATTTTGCACTGAGTTTATTTCCGGAAAGAAGAACCGACATGGCATCATGAAAACCAACCGCAGGAATATTACCGGCCATTAGGACTCCCACCTCTTTTGGAGATGAATAATGAGGGAATTCGTACTTGGAAACCCATTCTCGCAACTTGGACTCTTGTAGCATAAATGCCAACCCATTCAGCGCCTGCTGGCAACTTTCAGCAGTAAACCAGTTGTTTCGATTTTCTGCTCTTCTGAATAAATCTTCTTTTTGATTTGGTGCTAGGTTTGAAAGTAATGTTCCGAGAGAAGCAAAAGCCTTGATTCTTTTTTCCAATTCCATCATGCCTGCAAATTTACCAGAAACCCTTAGAACAAAATAAGAATTATTTTAAATTAGTTAGTATGACAACTTTTTATTGTGGGTCTGTGTTAAGCTTATTACTTTTGGAACAAATAGAGTGAATTATGGCAATAATGATAACAGACGAATGCATCAATTGCGGTGCATGCGAACCAGAATGTCCGAATACAGCAATCTACGAAGGTGGTGTAGAATGGACTTGGGGAGGCGGAACAAGCCTTAAAGAAGTAACATTAGAAGACGGAACAGTTGTAGATGCGAATGAAAAGCAGGAACCTGTTTCTGATGAATTTTATTACATCGTCACTGCAAAGTGTACGGAGTGTAATGGTTTTCACGAAGAGCCACAATGTGCTGCAGTATGTCCAGTGGACTGCTGCGTAGATGATCCAGATCATCGGGAAACAGAAGAAGAGCTACTTGCTAAAAAAGCAATGATGCATGGAGAATAAAAAAGGCGTATCAACGCCTTTTTTTGTTTTCTGACTGATTTTTGATCCTGAACTTCATTTCCCCTAATCCATTTTTTGAGAGATAATTTGGTTTAATACCTTTTTGATTGAATGGTTTATCTCGCTGAAGGCATTTCTTGAAAATTATCTTTTTCAATATCTCGCCGAAGGCGTATTTCAAACTATTTCTACAGTATTTCTTTATCTATTTCGCCGAAGGCATATTCCTAAGCTACTCGAGATTTGCAATCTCGAGTTCCTATCGAAGGATTTGTAATCCTTAAGAACCCTCCAAGGGTTTGCCAGAAAGTGGGAAAGGATATTATTTATATCTACTCCTCAACTCAAGAAATCCCTTGGAGGGTTGATTTAAGGTTTCCTCTCCGTCTTGCTGGCATTGAGTTACTCTTTCCAATTGAAAATTAAGGGCCAGCGCTGGGGATGGTCGGCAACTTTGATTCCAGGGGTTAAAACCCCTGGCTATATAATGTTACGCACCTTTGGTGCTTTTGCTATGGGTACGACTGGAGGTCTGTCTTGCTGAAGGCATGTCTTGTTTCTATCTTGAAAATATCTTTCTAGGCTGCTCGAGATCTGCGATGATGATCGGGAGCAATCTCGAGTTCCTATCGAAGGATTTGTAATCCTTAAGACCCCTCCAAGGGTTGGTCAAAAGA
>NZ_DFMT01000033.1:71519-71942 GCF_002376385.1 Algoriphagus sp. UBA3586
TCTCGGGCCAGCGCTGGGGAATCAAACTCAATTTATTTTCTAAGAAATCTCCGCTCCTTCAGAGCTTTTGGAAGTAGTATTTCAAAAGTCTATAGTTACCATCTAATTAAGAGAAATTCAATATGGATCAAATATTCTAAACCTCTCCTGAGGTTCTTTGAATCATGAACAATTGAACAAAAAACATCAATGCTAGCCTAAAGCTTGGAGCATCAATTACTCAATTAATCAATTACTCCATATCTCGCCGAAGGCATATCTTAATCTATCTTGAAAAATATCTTCTCTATTGCAACTCAAAAATTGTGTTGGGAATAAATATTTCGCTGAGGGCGTATTTCTAAGCTACTCGAGATTTGCAATCTCGAGTTCCTATCGAAGGATTTGTAATCCTTAAGAACCCTCCAAGGGTTGGTCAAAAGA